>SLIM01000337.1 GCA_007135625.1 Gammaproteobacteria bacterium | reverse complement strand
CGATAGCCCTCAATGCGCTCACGCACCAAAGGCCCACTCCACCCCCCGGCAAAGCACTGATGCCGTAAACGGTAACGCTTCAGCCCCAAAAAACCTTGGTAAATCAGCTCCTGATCATCAATTTGGTATAGATATTGCATTTTGCCTCCGCGCCGTTCGCTTTGAATCGCCGCCCATTACACCACATCTGAAGAGATATCGACCCGCAAGCGGTGAAGGGTAATCGCGTGAGCGACCCACAGCACCTTTCTTAGGTGGCAGCGCATCGCCTAAAGACCTTTTTTGTTCGCTTTTATAAAAGGGGGAGAGCGACCACAGCACCTTTCCCCGGCGACAGCGCATCGCCTAAAGACTCCTTATATTTATTGCTATAAGAAAATTAGAATGTGCTAATATAGCGCCCGTAGAACCCATTTTTGCAGTTCGGTTCGATTAAGGAGGTTGTTATGAAAAGGTTTTTCTCTCTACTACTCACTACACTTTTGCTGCTGCTGCCGTTGCAGCTCGCTGCTGACGACGACTGCTCCTCTGGCCCAGAGAGCCACTGGGCCGGAGTCGCGGCCAGCTCACACGCCAGCGGCAAACCGATTATGGTTGTCTTCAGCTCCGATGCGTGCGGCTACTGTAGCCGCTTGAAGAGCGAACTGATCCGCCCGATGCTGGACGACGGAGCGCTGCAACAGCAGGTCGTGATTCGGGAGTTCAACATCGACAGACTGGAAAATATCGAGGACTTTGACGGACTCCCGGTGCGCAGTCGTACCTTCGTCAGTCGCTACAAAATCTTCGCCACCCCAACGGTAATCCTCCTCGATGCCAGCGGAAAACCGATTGGCAACCCCATCGTCGGCTACGACAACTCCGAAGACTACCGCAATCGTTTGCGCGGAATGATCGAGGAGGCACAACGCACCCTCGCCCTCGCCGCTCTGTGAGAATCCCCATGTAGGTACAGAATCGACCAGAGGCTTTGCCATGATGGTTCTCTTTGTTATTGATGAACTGTTCCTATAGAGCGGCTTTTCAGCCCCTCTGTCGTCTTAAACAAACCAAATCAGCAGCACCGTACCAAAAATAATTCGATAGATGCCGAATAGGTTAAAGGTGAAGTGCTGAAGGAAGCGAATGAAGAGGCTCATGGTGAGGTAGGCGACCACGAAGCTGACCACAAAGCCGATGATGAGGGGGATAAAGCTGGTGGTGGCGAAGGCTTCGTAGTGTTTGAGCAGGGTGTAGCCGGAGGTGGCGCTGAGGACGGGGAGGGCGAGCAGGAAGGAGAACTCGGCGCTGTTTTTGCGATTGAGACCGGCGAGCATGCCGCCGACGATGGTGGCTCCGGCGCGGCTGGTGCCGGGAATGAGGGCGAAGATCTGGGCGATGCCGATCCAGAGCGCTTGGCGGTAGCTGATCTGTTCGAGGGTGCGGGTGCGGTGCGCCTCTTCGCGGTAGTAGCGCTCCAGCAGCAGGAAGATCAAGCCACCGATGATGAACATCCAAGCGACGGTGGCGACGGTGAAGAGGCTCTCCACGAGGTCACTGAGCAGGTAGCCGATGATTCCGATGGGCAGAAAGGCCACTGCGACCTTCAGCCATAGCGGCAGGTAGCGGGGGTGAAAACGCTCTTTGTAGTGGAAAACTACCGCAAAAATAGCAGCAACTTGAATAATGATCTTAAAGGCGGTGTTGTGGGCATCCTGCTCCAATCCCATCATCTGCGCAGCAATAATTAAATGACCGGTGGAGGAGATGGGGAGGAATTCGGTGATTCCTTCAATAATGCCTAGTATAATCGCATGAAAAATATCCATTCAATGTCCTTTTTTAAGGGTTAAGGGTTAAGGGTTAAGGGTTAAGGGTTAAGGGTTAAGGCTATGCCTTGCACCTCGCACCTCGCACCTCGCATCTCGCATCTCGCACCTCGCATCTCGCACCTCGCATCTCGCACCTCGCACCTCGCATCTCGCACCTCGAATCTCGCATCTCGCTCCTCGCACCTCGAATCTCGAATCTCGAATCTCGAATCTCAATTCTCAATCCGCCGGGACGGTGCGTTGGTAGGCCCACATGCGTAGTCCTTCGATCTGTTCGGCCATTACTACCGAGAGTGGGCTGGTGCGGGCGAGTTCATTGAGCAGGGTGTCAGTATCGAGGGGGCGGTTGTGCGATTGGGCGGCGTAGAGTCCGGAGACTACGGCCTGTTCGATCTCCGCCCCGGTAAAGCCTTCGCTGGAGGCAGCGAGGTACTCGACATCAAAGATATTGGGGTCGAGGTTGCGCCGCCGTAGGTGGATGTGGAAGATCTCTGCACGCACTTTGATGCTGGGGAGATCGACGAAGAAGATCTCATCCATCCGCCCCTTACGCACCAGTTCAGCGGGGAGTTTCTGAATATCGTTGGAGGTGGCGACAATAAAGACCCGCTCCTTATTCTCCGCCATCCAAGTGAGTAGCGCTCCAAGCACCCGCTGGGAGACCCCTTCATCATTACCGCTACGGGCGATCCCTTTTTCAATCTCATCCATCCACAAAACACAGGGGGCCATCACCTCGGCGGTGTGTAGTGCTTGGCGCAGATTTTTTTCGGTTTCGCCGTAGTATTTGTTGTAGAGCGAGCCAAAGTCGAGGCGCAGCAGCGGGACACCGAAGCTGCCGGCGACGGATTTGGCGGCGAGGCTCTTGCCGCCGCCCTGCACCCCGAGGAGCATAATTCCTTTGGGGCGATCAAGGTTCGTGGCGCTGCCGTCAAACGCCTTCTGGCGCTGCTGTAGCCACTCTTTGAGCCGCTCTAGCCCGGCGACATCGGAGAAGGTGGCGGTGTCGTGTTCGAAGGTGATAATGCCATCTTGACTCAGGAGTTGGTACTTGGCCTGCATCACCGTCGGCAGGTCGTCGTGGTTGATCACCCCATCATCTTCAATCGCTTTGCGAATCAGTCGCCGGGCATCGGTGGCGGTGATCCCGACCAAGTTGCGGGCGAGCCGTTCGACCGCCTCAGCATCGGCCCGCAGGCGGCGGTTCTGTGCCTTCTGCCAGCGCTGCGCCTCCTCCCGAATCAGACTCTTGATCCCTGCCAGGTCAGGCAGTTGCAGGTCGAAGCGGGCGGTTAGGTGCTTCAGTTCGGGGGGGGTGAGGAGGGTGTGGCTAACCAGCACCAAGGTGCGCGGAGCGGTCTCGAAATCTTGGGCGATCTCCTTAAGCAGGCGCACCAAAATCGGCTCATCCAAGTAGGGGTGGAAGTCGAGCAGCAGGAAGATCCCACCTCGATAGAGCGATTTAATATGCTTAAGCACCTCTTGCGGTTCGACTGTAAACTTTTGTGGGTTCATCGCCACATCGACCCGCTTTAGCCCTTCGGTGGCAGTCCACTGGTGGACGGGTAGTTCGAGCTTGAGGCCGAGGCGTGAGAAGAGTTGCACCAACCGCACCTCTTCAATAGATTCGATGATGAGAATCGGGGTGTGGGAGGTGAGGAGCAGCTCCAGTTCATGCAGATCTTTCATTAATCGCTCCGTAGGTAGAGGGCGGGGAGAGAGGAGAGAACCCATCTTCCGGGCCGATGAGCTGTTGCGCCAATAGCTCGACCGGGTGCAGTACCGGTACCCCCAGGGGGGCTAGGGCGGCCCGTAGGTGCAGGGCGCAGCCGAGATTCGAGGTGACCACTGCCGCCGGTGGGTCGCGCTGAATCGCCGCGCGCGGTGCGGCGACCAGGCGGGCGGCCAGGTGCGGCTGCTCCAGCAGATAGAGTCCGGCCCCTCCGCAGCAGTGGTCGCTCTCCTCCAGGGCGAGTAGCTCCAGTTGCGGGATCTGGGCGAGCAGTCGCCAAGGGGCTTGGGGGTCGCCGAAGGGGGCCTTTTGGCTGCAGGGGGTGTGCAGCCGTATCCGCTGCGCCAGTGGGCGCAGGGGGAGCTGGGCCAGCTTCGGGTGGCGGCTTAGGTAGTCGCTGATCTCAACCACCGGCAGCCCCAGCTTTTGCGATTGCAGCTCACTACCGCAGCCGCTGGCGAGATAGAGGAGTGCGTCGAATCCGGCGAAGGCTTCGCGATTGGCTGCTTGCAGTGTGCTGCTACGCTCTCCGCTGTGGGCGTGCATCGCCCCGCAGCAGCGCTGTTGCGCAGGCATCGCCACCTGACACCCCAAGGCGGTGAGAAGCCGCACGGCGGCGGTAAGCGCGGCCCCATCGACCAGGCGGGCGAGGCAGCCGGTGAAGAGGGCAACCCGCGCCCCCGTTGCGGCGGCATCTGGCGCGGGGAGTGACGGCAGTGGGGTGAGGCGGGGCGGGGCCAGAGCGGCGAGTGGCGGCTGGAGTCGGCGCAGCAGGTGGCGCAGCAGCGGCCAACTGCGACGCAGGAGCGCGACGAGTAGGGGGTGGTAGGGGGCGGCACTCAGGGCCAGCAGTCGCAGTTGTCGCCAACCTCGCCGTAGCGGCGGCTGCTCGGCGGCGAGGAGCGCCCGCGCCCCGTGCAGCAGCGCCCGGTAGCCCACCCCGGAGGGGCAGGCCGCTTCGCAGGCACCGCACCCCAAGCAGCGCTCCAGCGGGGCGCTCAGGCTGTTCTCCCCGCTCCCGGTTGCGGCCAGCCTGCGTGCCAGTGCGATCCGTCCGCGTGGGGAGTCCGCCTCGCTCTGGAGCAGGCGGTAGGTGGGGCAGTGGGGCAGACAGTAGGCGCAGCGCACACACCGCCCCGCCTGCTCTAGCACCTGCTGCCGCTGCTGCTCAACCTCCCTCCCTTGTGTCACGCCTGCTCCATCCTGAAAAAGTCTATCCGGGGAACCATCATGCGACAGACGCACCTTAAAAACAAGAACCAAAACCTTTACCTTTTTACCTGAAGGGGGGATCAGCCGATAAAATCCGATTATTCTAGGTGCGACCCAAAGTGGTGCTTTGGACGGTGCGACAAGCCATGATAATCTGGGTAATCTGCGGAGAGACCGGGGAGCGACGGACGGCCTGAAGGCCGTCCTACCGCTTAGTGCATCGGTTTGCGTCGCACCCGATTATTCTCAATGACTGGCTTAAATCGCCATGATGAGGTAGTCTAGCGGTTATTTTTCGCAGTACCTCAAACTCTGCGAGTATTACGGTTTTACAGCAGGATAGGCGACTCCCCCGGAGGAGATAGATATGGGACTCTTTTCAAAAGATGACAAGAAGAAGCAAGATCCGCTAGAGCAACTCCAGCACTTGGTTCCGCTTAACACCCTCTCCAGTGCCGACCTGCTGACTCTGAAGGATAACTCCAGTTTTCAAAGCGTAAAAAAGGGGGACTTTCTCTTCAGTGCTGGGGATACCGACCCGCACAACATCTACCTGCTGGAGGGTGAGCTGGTCTTGCTCTCCGCCGACCAGCAGGAGCTGGAGAGCATCACCCTCGACTCCCCCACCGCCCGCTTTCCGATTGCCCACGAACTGCCGCGCAAAGTCTCCGCCCGCGCCCGTAAGCCGAGCCAAGTGGTACTGATCGACAACCACCTGTTGAGCAAGTTTCTCTCCGTCGGCTCGGAATCCTCTTACGAGGTGAGCGACGAGATGGGGGGGGAGGATGACTGGATGACCCAGCTCCTCAAATCCGATGTTTTTCAGCGTCTCCCCGCCTCCAGCATTCAGGGGGTGATGATGAGCATGAACGAGCTGAAGGTGGCGAAGGGGGAAAAAATCATTATTGAGGGAGAGGTTGGAGACTACTACTACCTGCTCCACCGGGGTAAGGCCGATGTCATTGTCGGCGGCAAGATCCTCAACCGCCTCGGCGCGGGAGACCGCTTCGGCGAAGATGCCCTGCTCTCCGGCTTTCCACGCAACGCCACCATCGCAATGCTTGGTGACAGTGTACTCATGCGCCTCTCCCGCGAGGATTTTCTGCGCTATGTGCAAAATCCCCTGAATAACCAGATTGACTTTGCCAGTGCTGCCGGCATGGTCAGTGCCGAAGGGGCGGTCTGGATGGATATCCGCACCCCGCAGGAGTTTGCCCAGGGGCATGTGGAGGGGGCGATCAATATCCCGTTCGAAGGTTTTCGCAGTCGCTTGGGAGGGCTGGTCGATGAGAAAACCTATATATGCTACGGTATGGACGACAAAAAAAGCTCCGCCGCCGCTTTTACCTTGATAGACAGAGGTTATAACGCCTACTACCTCCACCCCGGCCTCCCCAAGGGGCAGCTTACCACGTCACCCGCAGCGGCGAAGCCAGCCGCCCCCGCGCCGCCAGCCACCCCCACCGCGCCGCCACCTGCCCCAGCCAAAGGGGCGAGTGAAGATGTCGCCGCGCTCAAGCGCCGCCTCGCCGAGGCCGAGAGTCAGTCACGCGAATACCTGGAGAAGCTGAAGCGGGCTAAGGCCGCTATTGACCGCTCCAAGGAGAAACGCGCCTCCGACCGCAAGGCCCAGGAGCAGCGCGAGGCGGAGCGCAAGAAGATGCGCGACACCCTGATGACGCTCAAGTCGAGCCTGGAGACCAAAAGCTCAGAGCTGGAGCGGACTCGCGCCCACGCCGAAGAGGCGGCGCAGATGCGCAAGCGGCTGGAGCGGATGGATTCGCTGATCAGCAAGGAGAGCGGGGGAGTCCCGCAGAACAAATTACGCGAAAGCGAGCAGGCGTTTCACGAGCAGCTCAGCCAGCAGGAGGCGAAACACGGCTCGCTGGAGAGCGAACTGAGCGAGGCGCTTAATCGCTTGGAAGATATGGAGAGTCAGCGCTCCAAATCGAACGATCTGCGGCGCCAACTGGAGGCGGCACAGGCGCGTCAAGAGGCGGCGATTGATCAGGTCAGCCACCTGCAGGGACAAGAGCAGAGCGCCTATAGCGCCCTAGCGCAAGCCGAGGAGCGAACTCGCACCCTGGAGGCGCAGCTTCAGCAGCAGAGTGCCACTGCCACCACCCCGCAGCAGCGGATGGCGCTGGAGGAGCAGCGCAAACAGGTGGAGATTGCGCGATTGGAGCGGGATCAGGCGCAGAAACAGCTCGACCAACTGCATCAGCAGCAGCAGAAGCGCCAGCAGGAGATTGAACACTACGGTACGCAGGTACAGAAGTTCCAACAACAGATCGAGAAACTCGAACACCAAGAACGCGCCCAAGAGGAGGAGTACAAGCGTACCCTCTCGACGTTGGAGCGGCAGTTGGAAGAGGTTAAGGTCTCCCAGGAGAAGGCCGAGGAGAGCGCCCGCTCGATGGAGGAGGAGCGCAAACGGATGGCGCAGGAGCTGGAGAAGGCGCGTCAGCAGCTCAAGGAGGTCGAGAACCGCGCCGGTGGCGAGGTCGCCAAGCTGCAACAGGAGCTGGAGGAGACCCGCAAACGGATGGAGGCGCAGGCCAGAAGCGGCGGTGCCACCAGTGCCGAGCAGCAGGAGTCGAAGCGCAAGCTGACCACCCTGCAATCTCACCTCAAGAAGCAGCAGGAGGCGCTGGAGCGCTCCGAACAGGAGCGCGAGGGGCTGAAGGAGTTTTTGGAGAGTCGCTCCGACGAGCTGCACGACCTTAAACGCGCCCTGACCGATGCCCAGGTCGAGGCCGAAGAGGCCGATTTCCGCCGCCAGGAGGCGGAAGAGGCCCGCAAACAGGTGGAAGATGCGCTCTCCCGGCTGCATGAGCAGGTTGAGAGCGAGCGCGGCAAGGGGGGAACTCTCGAATACGATGAAGAGGGCAATGAGGTCTTCGTCGAGAAGAAGTCGAAGAGCGGGCTGGTGGTGGTGCTGCTGGTGCTGCTGATTGCCGGCGGTGGCGGCGGCTACTGGTACCTCACCCAGCCTCCCGCCCCCCCGGTCAGCGAGCGTCCCCGCCCCAGCGAGCCGCCTCCGGTCAGCGAGCCGGGCGACACCCCTGCCGAGCCAGTCGTTCAGGAGCCGCGTGAGCCGACTCGACCGGTCGAAACGGTGGATCGCTCTGACGAACCGGCCAGCGGCACCCCGTGGCGCGAATCTCTCGCCGTCGGGCGCGAAGGGCCACGCCTGGTCTATGTGCGGGGTGGCGAGTTCACCATGGGCAACCTCGCTGATCCCTGGGTGCAAGATGAAAATCCCACCCACCACGTCCGCCTCGGCAGCTTTTGGGCCGGTCAGTTTGAGGTCACCTTCGAGGAGTATGATGCCTTCGTCGCCGCCACCAATCGCCGCCGCCCCAATGATAACGGCTTCGGACGCGGCGACCGCCCGGTGATTAACGTCACCTGGGACGATGCGGTGGCCTACACCCGCTGGCTCTCCGAACAGACCGGAGCGACCTACCGCCTCCCCTCCGAGGCGGAGTGGGAGTACCTCGCCCGCGCCGGCTCCAAAACCGATTACTGGTGGGGATCAAGCCCCGGTATCAACCGCGCAAACTGCTTTAATTGCAGCAGCCAGTGGGATGGCCGTGTCACCGCCCCGGTCGGTACCTTCCGCCCCAACGACTATAACATCTACAACACCGCTGGAAATGTCATGGAGTGGGTGCAGGACTGCTACCGCCCCAACTACCGCCACTCCAGCGGCGATGCCACCCCTTGGGAGCGATCCGGTTGCACCTCACGCACTGCACGGGGTGGTGCCTATAACCGCCCGGCGCAGAGTATGCGCAGCTCCAAGCGGGAGGAGATTGACCAAAGTACTGCCATTCCCAATCTGGGATTCAGGGTGGTGCGTGATATTAACTAAGATCAATGCGCAAATCAGCGGGTCGCCCTTTATAGCAGAGGAGAGAGGTGGAGGGTATGCACCACGCCGCATGTAGGTTTCTCGTCTTCCAGACCTATATTAGGAGCGACTGCAAGGCGACAGACGGCCTGAAGAGCCGTCCTGTGCGGTAGGCGTATCGGTTTGCGTCACACCCGCCCAACATCCTGTCCAACCAATAATGCACTTTTATGTAAGGAGTAAAGCATGTTTGAAGCCGCTAAACTGGGACGTAAAGTCAACAAAGGGTTATTCAACGAGCAGGAGCCG
The DNA here is from genome assembly GCA_007135625.1 of Gammaproteobacteria bacterium. Lineage (GTDB taxonomy): Bacteria > Pseudomonadota > Gammaproteobacteria > Chromatiales > Chromatiaceae > SLIM01. The sequence continues at coordinate 1,664 of SLIM01000337.1, read as the reverse complement.
GAGCTGCGTACCGAACTGCTGGAGGCGCAACGGCAACTGCTCGGCTCCAACATCTCGGTGGTGGTCATCGTCGCCGGGGTCGAGGGAGCGGGGAAGGGTGAACTGGTAGACCGCCTCAACGAATGGCTCGACACCCGGGGGGTCGAAACCTTCGCCTTTTGGGAGGAGAGCGACGAAGAGCGCGAACGTCCCCGCTACTGGCGCTTCTGGCGCACTCTCCCGCCACGCGGCACCATCGCCATTCTCTTCGGGGCTTGGTACATGGATCCAATGGTACAGCGCATGAGCGGGCAGTGCAGCGAGGCGGACATGGATGCCGAACTGTCACGCATCGCCGAGTTTGAACGGATGCTGATTGAGGACGGTACCCTGGTGGTCAAGTTCTGGATGCACATGCCGAAAAAGGAGCAGCAGAAGGTTCTCAAGAAGCAGAACCGCGAAGATCGCGAGCGCTGGAAGATGGCCCCTAGCAAAGGGCAGTTCGATGAGTACTACACCCGCTTTGAACAGATGGCCGAGCGCATCATTCGCACCACCGACAGCGGTATCTCCCCTTGGTATTTGATTGAGGCGAGCGACAGCCGCTACCGCGATCTCACCGTCGGACGTACCCTGCTGGAGTCGATCCGCTCCCGCCTCGCCTCCCCCCAAGTACCCCGCGAGACCAACTACTCTCACGCCCCCAGCCTGCCCAGTGATCCTAACGCCCACATCACCATTCTCGACCACGTCGATCTTAGCCAGGAGCTGGGGCGCAGCGACTACAAAAAGGAGCTAAAGCGGCTGCAAGCCGAACTGAGCGACTTGGCGTGGAAGGCCTACGAACAGAAACGCTCCACCGTCCTGGTTTTTGAAGGGGTCGATGCGGGCGGTAAAGGCGGCGCGATCCGCCGCATCACCGCCATCGACTCGCGCCTCTACCGCACCATTTCCACCGCCGCCCCCACCGACGAGGAGAAGGCGCACCACTACCTGTGGCGCTTCTGGCGGCACATCCCGCGCTCGGGCCGCCTCACCATTTACGACCGCTCCTGGTACGGGCGGGTGCTGGTGGAGCGGGTCGAAGGCTTCGCTAAACCGGAGGAGTGGCGACGTGCCTATCTGGAGATCAATGAGTTTGAAGAGCAACTGGTCGAAAGCGGCGTGATTCTCTGCAAGTTCTGGCTACAGATTAGCAAGGACGAGCAGTTAGAGCGCTTTAAGCAGCGTGAAGCAACCCCCTACAAGGCGCATAAGATCACCGATGAGGATTGGCGTAACCGCGAGAAGTGGGATGACTACAAATTGGCGGTCAATGAGATGGTGATTCGCACCAGCACCGAATATGCCCCCTGGAGCCTCATCCCTGGTGATGACAAACCCTTTGCCCGTATTGAGGTGCTGAAAACGGTTTGCAATAAACTGCGCGAAGAGCTGAAAAAGGACTCTGCACAGTTCCGCAAGGGGCATTGTAAGCCGTCGCGGTAGGGGAGAGGGAGAGGGAGAGGTGCGAGGTGCGAGGCGCGAGGGGAGAGGTGCGAGGTGCGAGGCGCGAGGTACGAGGCGCGAGGTGCGAGGTGCGAGGCGCGAGGTACGAGGTGCGAGGTGCGAGGTGCGAGGCGCGAGGCGCGAGGTGCGAGGCGCGAGGTACGAGGCGCGAGGTGCGAGGTGCGAGGCGCGAGGTG
>SLIM01000183.1 GCA_007135625.1 Gammaproteobacteria bacterium | reverse complement strand
GGCCAAATACCGAGCGCTGAACCAGCCGATTTATCTAATCGGGGTCGAGTTCAGCAAGGCGTCACAGAAGGTGGTGGGGTTTGAGGTGGAGACGGAATGACGACTGGAGCAGATGCTAACCCATCCACCCAAAAAAACGGGCATTGATGGTCACTAATCCGCAAATTAGCCACCATCTGTGGTTCACGCTGACCGCATTTTTGCTATTTCTGCTGAGCTTTTTGGCTTACTACAGCGCAGAAAGACATCTCAGTGATCACCACGCCGCCCATGTGGTTGCTCTGCAACTGGCTAATGAACTGCGCCAAAGTTCGGATGATTTAACCCGTATGGTGCGAACCTACGTCGTTACGGGTGACCCACGGTACAAGGGCTATTTCGAGGAGATTTTACAGATTCGAGATGGCGAGCGCCCACGGTACGAACCCACCCGATCCTATTGGACGCTCGATCAATCCGCCTCGCTGTCCCGTGCCGTTGTAACCGGTGAATCCATCAGCTTGCTCGAACGCATGACCCGTGCTGGGTTTACGACTGAGGAATTAGCCAAGCTGGCGCAGGCCAAGCGTTACTCTGATGAACTGGCTGAAACCGAAACAGCCGCGATGCGGTTAATCGAGTCGCCAACGGTCACCGAGGCGGATCGTCAACGCGCATTGCACATGCTTTATAACGAGGCTTATCTGGAAGCTAAAGCTGAGATTATGACGCTGATCAGCGACGTGGAGCAGATGCTGCAAGCGCGTTTTGAGGCCTCACGACAACAAGCGGAAACCATGACTCACTTGACGCTCACGCTGCTGATCGTCATCGGTCTGTTATTGAGCTATTTACTCTGGCGCATCCACGGCCTGTTGTCCCGAATCAGTCAGCAACGGCAAGCCCAGTTAGAAGAGCGCACCCAGGCGCTGGCCTATCGTGAAGCCGTATTTCATGCTTTATTTGACCAGTCCGGGTTTCTTGCCGTTATCCTCGATGTAGACGGTCGCTTGCTCGAAGTGAATCAGCACGCCTTGCAGGCTATTGGACAGGAAGTAGAGACCGTGCTGGGTCGTCACTTTGCCGCCCCCCCTTGGTGGCAGGGACAGGCCCAGACTCGGCTGCGCGCAGCGTTAAGGTGTGCGGCTGACGGTCAATCGGATCAGTTTGAAATGGCTTATCGGGCGGCTAACGGGCATGACTACACGGTACACATTCACATCATGCCAGTGCAGGTCGGTGAAACCACCTATATTTCAGTGATCGGGGTTGATATCACCGAGCGCACCCGCGTCCAACAAGCCATGCAAGCGGCTTTGACTCAGCTCAAAGAAGCCGAAAAACTGGCCATGATGGGTCATTGGATTATAGATTGTGCGACCAAAGAACTGATATGGTCGGAACAGACCTATCGGCTGTTTGGCATTGAGCCAGGCCAACCGGTAGATCAGGCCCTGTTCCAACGCAGCATTCATCCTGACGACCAAGCGCCGCTGAATGCTGCTTGGGAGGCTGCCTTGAGTCGCACCAGCTTATATGAGATCGAACATCGGATTCTGGTTGCAGGTCAGGTGCGCTGGGTGCGCGAGCGGGCAGACTTATCCCAAGTGCAGAACGGTCAGGTCGTCGGTACAGTGCTCGATATCACCGAACGCAAACAGGCGGAACACCAAATCCGTCAACTGGCACGGGCGGTTGAACAAAGTCCCGCTACTGTGGTAATCACTGATCTCGAAGCCCGTATCACCTACGTTAACCCCAAATTTGAAGAAACCAGCGGGTACTCCAGCGCCGAAGTCATGGGCAAAAATCCTCGCATTCTGCAATCCGGCGAGAAAACAGCGGCTGAATATGCTCAACTTTGGAACACATTGGTTTCTGGTAAAACTTGGCGGGGAGAATTTCACAATAAACGCAAGGACGGCAGTTTGTATTGGGAGCTAGCCACCATCGCGCCCATTTTCGATAAGCACCATCGTCCCACCAGTTTCCTAGCCATCAAGGAAGACATCACCGAACGTAAACAGGTTGAAACTGAATTGGTGGAAGCCAAACAGGCTGCCGAAGCGGCCAGTGTCGCTAAAAGCCGGTTTTTAGCCACCATGAGCCATGAACTGCGCACCCCGATGAACGGCATTCTCGGCATGGCGCAGTTACTGCTGGTCGGCTCGCGCAGTCCCGCCCAAATCCAAGACTACGCCCGCACCATTCTCCATTCCGGGCAGACCCTGCTCGCCCTACTCAATGACATTCTCGATTTGTCGAAAATCGAAGCGGGTAAATTAACCTTGGAGGCGGGCAGCGTCGATCCGGGGGAAATCTTGCGTGATACCCTCGCTTTATTCCGCAGCACGGCACAGGATAAGGGACTGGAGTTCAGCGTCGATCATTCGGAGTGCGCCCCCCGGCGCTATCAAGGCGATCCGCATCGGCTCCAGCAGATGCTTAATAATCTGGTCAATAATGCGCTCAAATTCACTCAGCAGGGTGAAGTGCGTATCAAGGCACGGGTAGCAGAATCCCAAGAGACTCACGATATCCTAGAGTTTGCGGTCAGTGATACCGGTATCGGCATTGCGCCTGAGCATCAAGCGCGGCTGTTTCAACCCTTCAGTCAAGTGGATGATTCTACCACCCGCCACTTTGGTGGCACGGGCTTAGGGCTGTCGATTGTGCGCAGTTTAGCCG
>SLIM01000359.1 GCA_007135625.1 Gammaproteobacteria bacterium | reverse complement strand
CCCATCTTTGAAAAGGCCTTCCGTACCGCCGAACTGGCCAACATGAGTCCCGAGCAGTACCGCGCCTACGAACAGAACCTGCTCGACTACTGGGGCACCAAGGCGGCGCTGGAAACTGCGCGAGAAGAGGGGCGAGAAGCCCAACAGCAGACCACAGTCCTCAATGCCGCCCGTCTGGGGATGCCCCCCGAAACCATTGCCCAACTTACGGGACTCTCCACCTCCGAGGTCATGGCAATCCTACATCGGTAAGGCGGTGCCACGACCCTCCAGTTCCTTAGACGCGCCTACAATGGAGTACCGCTACCGCCCCAGCCGCACCCCGGCAACCGCCACCAGCAGATAACAGGCCGCCGCGAGCAGCATCACCTGGGTCAATCCATAGTGCAGAGCAAGCAGGGTAGCGAGCGCGGTGGCGGTGACGGAGAGGCAGCTATCGATGCCGCAGGCCCAGGGGATGTGGGCCTCACAGCGGGGATTGAGGGCGCGTAGGCCGAGTGGAAAGAGGGTGCCGAGGAGGAGTCCGGGAATGGCGAGGAGGAGCAGGACAATCACGACCTTGTAGCCGGTTGCCAGGCCCATGGTATGGGCGAGGAGGGGGAGCAGCAGCAGGGTGGTGAGAAGAATCAGCAAGGCGGCGAGGAGTCCGTTGGTGAGGAGTTGGCGGGGTGCGGCGGTGAGGCGGGTGGTGAGGAAGCTGCCGATGCCGGAGGCGATGAGGAGTACCGCAAGGACGAGGGCGGTGGAGTAGACCGGGTTGCCGAGGTAGAGCAGCAGTTGCTGAATCAGTGCGATTTCAAAAAAGAGATAGCCCAGTCCAGTGGCTCCGAAGTAGAGCAGCGTCCAGCGCCGCCCTCCCCGCTGCCAGCCCAGGCGCAGCAGCGGCAGCAGGATCAGCAGGAGCGAGACCAAGAGGATCTGGAGCGCGGTGACTCCGGCCAGGACGAAGCCGAGTTCGAGGTAGGGGAGCTGTTGAAGTCCGTAGAGGGTGTAGAGGGTGCCGAGTTTGGACCACTCCAGAAATTGAAAAAAGTAGGGGCGGTTGTCGCTGGCCGGGCGGATGTTGAGCGGGTAGTCGCGGTAGGTTGCGGCGAGTGGGGCGCTGAGGAGTTGGTCGATGGTAGTGAGGAGTCCGGCATCGTCGTGGCGGTGGTAGCGTTGCCGCCGTTCGGGGGTGATCCCCGGTAGCAGCAGCGGGTCGAATCCTTGGGCGCTGGCGAAGTGGCGGATGCGCTCCACGCGCTCGCTGTCGAGGGGGGCGCGGCTAAGGAGCAGGGTGAGGGTGCCCCAACTGCTGAGGGCGACGAGGTGCTGGTCGAGCGCTTCGATCCCTTGCTCTTCAAGAAGTTCGCGCCAGCTTGCGAGGAGGCGCGGCAGGGTGCGGGGGGGCTGTTCGTGCCACAGGGTGACGGCGAGAACCCCGCGTTGGTCGAGGAGTCGCCACATCTGCGCGAAGGCTTCGGCGGTGAGGTGAAACTGTTCGCCGAGGGCGTGGACGCCGCTGTTGCCGCCAAACGACCCTAGGGTCGGTAGAATAATGGCGTCGTAGCCTACGCTAGCGCGGCCTTCGGCGCGGGCCAGGAAGCTGCGCGTGGTCTCTGGGTGGAGGGTGACGGCGGGGTGGTGGTAGAGGCGGTCGATCCACTCCGGGTGGTCGCGGTAGAGCAGGTTGGCGAGGTGGCGGTTGGGTTCTACCGCGTCGATCTCGGCAACACCCTGGTGCAGCGCGAGGGAGAGTTCGCTGCCGGTGGCGCTGTGCAGCAGTAATAGCCGCTGCGGTTGTTGGGCGATGTAGGGGAGCGCCCGGGTGCTGTGGGCGAGTGGATGCTCGGCGTGGGGTGCGAAGGCCCCTAGGAGGGTGCCGTTATATTCGCCATTGACGAAGAGAATATCGCGCACCGGTGGGGTTGCGCGGTAGTGGAGGCTGAGGGAGGGGGCGAAGCGGAGTACTGGGGCGCTCACCACGTCGATCTGTCCGTAGGGGCTGAAGGAGGTGTGGACGAGTTCGGCATCCGGGAGTTGCAGCGCTGCGGAGATCGCTTTGTACTCCGAGGGCTGCGGCGGCTGCGGTAGCAGCAGGCTGGCGGCGATAATCCCCAGGGTGGCGAGGCTGGCGAGGTGGAGCGGCCAGCGTGGGGGGTAGCTTAACCAGGCCGCTGCTACCAGGAAGAGCGCCAGCACCCCCGGTAGCAGGGCGAGCGGTAGCCACCAGAGGAGCAGGACGATGAGCAGCGCCCCGGCTCCTGAGCCGACGAGGTTGGCGAAGTAGAGGAGGCCGATGCGTTGCCGTTCGCAGTAGAAGGCTAGGGTGATGGCGAGACCGGCGAAGAAGAATGGCAGGGCGTAGATGAGGTAGCTGACGAGGAGCAGGAGGAGCTGTTGCCGCTCAAAAAAGAGGAGAAAGAGGTCGAAGCTGCCCATCTGCCCGGCCAGCCACGCCGCTGCGGCGAGGGTTGCGCCGCTGGCGAGGTAGAGCAGCGGCAGCAGCAGCCGATAGTGGCGACTGAGTGCTTCGCGGGCTAGCGCCAGCAGGGTGCCGGCGGCACCGAAGCCGAGCATCGCCATGGAGATGACCATATAGGCGAAGTGGTGCCACTGGGCGATGGAGAGCTGCTGCATGATCACCAGTTGAAAGGCGATCACTGCGAGTGAGGCGAGGGCGACGCCTAACGGTATCCGCCAGCTCGCGAGTGGTGGCAGAGGGGGGAGCGGCACGGAGGTTTACGGCTCCTCGCTGCGGGTGAAGGGGACGAAGCGTACTGGCATCAAGCTGCGGGTGGTGATGCTCTCGCCGTCGCGCTCGACGAGCATCAGCATTTGGGTCTGAAACGGGGAGCCGACCGGGATTACCATGCGTCCGCCGTCGGCTAACTGTTCGACCAGGGGGGCGGGGATGCTCCCTGCCGCTGCGGTGACTACGATGCCGTTGAACGGCCCCTTCTCTGGCCAGCCGTAGTAGCCGTCGCCCTGTTTGACCGCTACGTGGTGGTAGCCGCTGCGGCGCAGGTTGGCTGCGCCCCAGTCGGCCAGTTCGGGGATAATCTCCATGGTGTAGACCTCGGGGAGGATGGCGGCGAGGATGGCGGCTTGGTAGCCGGAGCCGGTGCCGATCTCTAATACCCGATGGCCCTCTTCTGGGGCGATCAGTTCGGTCATGTAGGCGACGATGTAGGGTTGGGAGATGGTCTGGCCGTGGCCGATGGGGATCGGGTGGTCGCCGTAGGCGCGTCCCTGGTGTTCGGGACGGACGAAGTGGTGGCGCGGTACTTGGCGCATCGCCTCCAGGGTTGCGGCGTGGGTCACTCCGCGTGCGGCGATGGTCTGCTCGACCATCTGCTCGCGCTCTTCCCGGTAGTCGTCGGCGAGCAGCAGCGCGGGAAGCAGCAGGAGTGCGGCGGGGAGAAGTTGGTAGGGGTGTGGCATGGTTTACCTCCGGGATTGCTGTGGGATGTGGTCATTTTATCCGGTTTTGGTGGATGATTCTACCCGGTGATGCGGGGAGGGGTAATCGTTGGCACTTAGGCCATTTCTGTCAATCGCCTAAGACGCGGACATCCGCCGTACCAAGCGACTCCAATTGCCACACGACCACTGCAAAGATTTTGGCAGCGGCGGACCGGACTCTGCACCCAAGCATCGGTCGGCGAGTCTTCTCGCCGCATCGCGAACCTCTCGATTGTGCTTTACACGCGGGCCTTCCTTAATTTCTTGATGAGAGAATTAATAAAAAGCGGATCGATGCTTCTCCCTTTTGCGCCTTCGTGGAGGCAAACAATCTGGGTTCTATTGGCCATTTACCCACCCCCGCGCAATGGCCTCCGCCGGTGTCAACCCGATAGGGACTTTCAGCGGACTGCTGCGGGTTGGGGAAGAGTGATTATCTCGCCAAAGATAACGGCCATTTTCTTCGTCGCCGTTACCCAGCACTTCCGGGTGATGGGAGATCAGGATAGCTTGATGCTCGTCGTCCAGCAGCTCTCGAATGGCCAATACCCAAGGCTGCAACTCCGGCAATCCAACATAGTTGTCCGGTTCGTCGATGAGTACGGTTTCGACGGCCCCCGTGTCCAAGGCTGCACGGATCATGTACAAACCGATAAGCGCGCGCTCGCCGTCGGACAGTTGGTGAAAGAGCAGTGAGCCGTCGCCCTTCTTGGTAGGCGTGTCAAACTTCAAGGCAAGTGCCTTGGTACTCAATCCGACATCGACCAACTTAAACGAGCGAAAATCGGGCCAGATATTCTGCAAGGATTCTCGTAACGCATCCCCCCATTCTTGGTCTTTGTATAGATGGCGATACCAAGAGAGCAGATTCTCCATTTGCACTGAGGGTGTCGAGCTTTCCGCTTTGCTCTCAGCCTCCATGCTCCTTGGACTGGGACGAATCACGACCAGGGAGGTCAGTGCTTGCTGCAATAGCTCGATCTCGCGGCGATTTCCGGCGGGCTGAATGGAACCCAGCGCGGCCTGTCGCCAATCCAGCGGAAACCCGGTTTTCGTACCGTCGTCCTTGGTAAACCATACACCCTCTAAATCGCGGGTGTACAAAACTCGTTCGTCGCAGCTCGCTTGTTCGTGGACAATGCGCGGCTTATGTTCTTGTGTGATTTGCTCAATGTGTACGACATACCGAAATTCATGCCCGGATACTAGCAGGTCAATCTCGAACTCCTGAATCGTGCTATCCAGCCAGTTCGTCAGTTCTAAATCTTTGATATCACGAGGGCCTTCGCCTCCAAGCTGCGCCTCCCCCATCGCCAGATCTCGCAACATCGAGACTACGTCAAAGATCGAGGTCTTACCGGAACCATTCGCGCCACACAGTACACAGAAGGAATCGAATTTGATTTCAAATGCAATGAGGCAGCGGAAGTTATTGGCGTAGATTCTAGTTAGCATTTCAACGATTTTTCCGATAGTATTTTGAAAAACAGAACTCTTGCGGTGGAATAGCACGCTGAGGACGGGGTCGGGCAAGTCCACCCAGTTGCCACAGAGATGCGCTCACGATTCCCACATGCCACACGCATTATCGAGCTAACCAACAGTCTCAGTGTACGTCATTCTTTCTCAAAGTCAACCGGCACCTGCATTGTAAGCTTGCATTTTGGCAGCAATGAATGCACCATGGTACCCACCCGTCGGTGCAAACTCCCCAGCGCTGTCGCTGTCCAAGGGAACGCTGTGGGTTTCGTCGGTTTAGGATCTGCGAAGCACTGGCGCTTTTTAACTCTATTGACAATGGATTTTGATGTAAGGATCACCCGAGATGAATAAAACTGTACAGATTTCGCGTATTTTACTCCTGCTCCTGCTCGCAGTGGTGGTGAGTGGCTGCGTCTCTAGCCGAGGCGGAGATGTCTATACCCGTGATGAAGCCCGCCAGACGATGACGGTGGAGTTTGGGGTGGTGGAGCATATCCGCCCGGTACTGATTGAGGGGACTTCGGGTACGGTCGGTACGGCGGCGGGCGGAATCATCGGCGGAATCGCCGGGAGTACTGTCGGCGGTGGGCGCGGTAGTGCCATTGCCACGGTCGCCGGAGCGGTTGCCGGTGGGGTCGTCGGGGCGATGGCAGAGGAGCAGTTTACCCGTAAAGAGGGAGTTGAGGTGACGGTGCGTCACGATAACGGGACGATTCGTGCCTATGTGCAGGAGGCGGATCCCGCTGAGGTGCTGCAAGTCGGTGAGCGGGTACGGGTGGTGCGTCGTGGCGACACCACGCGGGTAACCCGCTGATTTTGAATTGGTGTGTTGCACGATGGGTGCGGAATGTGGATGGTAGGCAACGGGCGGCCTGCGCTGCCGCCCTGCGTCGCAGCGAGCAACCGAAAACGAAACGCCGCCCGCCGGGATTGAGATAGCGCCTGGAGTAGAAAGCGATGTGTGGTATTTGCGGTGAGTTGCGCCTTGATGGGGGGCGGCCCGATTTAGGCGGGATTGGGCGCATGGTGGCGCGTTTGGTGCGCCGGGGGCCGGATCATGAGGGGGTTTTTGGTGATGGGCCGCTGGCGCTGGGGCATCGGCGGTTGGCGATTATCGACCTCTCGCACCACGCGGATCAGCCGATGGTCGATCAGGAGCTGGGGCTGGCGCTGGTCTTTAACGGGACGATCTACAACTACCCGGAGTTGCGCCGCGAGTTACAGGGGTTGGGCTACCACTTCTTTTCGCAGGGCGATAGTGAGGTGATTCTCAAGGCTTGGCACGCCTGGGGCGAGGGGTGTGTGGAGCGGTTGAGCGGGATGTTCGCTTTTGCGGTGTGGGATAAGGGCCGTCAGCAACTCTTCCTGGCGCGTGACCGCATGGGAATTAAGCCGCTCTACTACAGCCTCACCCCGACCGCGTTGCGCTTCGCCTCGACCCCGCAGGCGCTGCTGGCGGCGGGGGGGGTCGATACCGCGCTGGATCCGGTTGCGCTGCACTACCAGTTTACCCTGCATGGCGTGGTTCCGGCCCCTTACACCCTCTTGCAAGGAGTGCGTAAGCTCCCCCCCGCCCACTCGCTAACGCTGGCGGTCGATGGGCATCCGCAGTTGCGCCGTTATTGGCAGCTTGCGGCGGTGCGTCCGCCGCAGCCGCGCAGTGATGGGGAGTGGGTGGAGGCGCTTGAGGCGGCGCTGCGCGAGGCGATTCGGCGGCGTAATGCGGTGGCCGACGTGCCGGTCGGGGTGCTGCTCTCGGGGGGGCTGGACTCCAGTCTGCTGGTGGCGCTGTTGGCGGAGTCGGGGGTGAGTGATCTGCGCACCTTTTCGATTGGGTTTGAGGATCACCCCAACGAGCCGGGGAGTGAGTTTGCCTTCTCCGATCCGGTGGCCGAACGCTATGCGACCCGTCACCACCGTTTTCAGGTGCCGAACAGCGAGGTGCTGCGGCGGCTGCCGGAGGCGGTCGATGCGATGTCGGAGCCGATGTTTGGGCAGGATGCGGTGGCTTTCTATCTGCTCTCGGAGCAGGTCTCGCGAGAGGTGAAGGTGGTGCAGTCGGGACAGGGGGCGGATGAGGTGTTCGGCGGTTACTTTTGGTATCCGCACATGCAGGCAGCGTCGCAGGGTAGCCCGCTGGACCGTTTCGCCCGCCACTATTTTGATCGGGATCATGAGGAGTTGCAGCGCATGGTGCAGCGTCCTTGGCGCGGTGCCGATCACACTTCGGCGCTGGTTGCCGAGCTGCTCGCTGCGCCGCAGGCCGAGAGTTTTATGGATGCGGTGCTACGCATGGATGTGACCACGCTGGTGGTCGATGACCCGGTGAAGCGGGTGGATAATATGACGATGGCGTGGGGGTTGGAGGCGCGGGTGCCGTTTCTCGATCAGCAGTTGGTGGAGTTGGCATTTCAATGTCCCCCGGAGCTACGGTTGCGGGAGCAGGGGAAGTATCCGCTCAAGCAGATTGCCCGCAATCGCTTGCCCGATGCGGTGATTGATCGTCCCAAGGGCTACTTTCCGATGCCGGCGCTGAAGTATGTGCGCGGCGAGTTTTTGACCTTTATGGGCGATATCCTGCGCTCTGCTGCCTGCCGTCAGCGCGGCCTCTATGATCCCGCCTATGTCGAGCTGCTGCTTGCCGCGCCGGAGATGCACCACACCCGACTTCAGGGCAGTAAGCTATGGCACTTGGCGCTGCTGGAGTTCTGGTTGCAGCGGACGATATAGCAGAAGAGAGGGCAGCGAAGAGAGGAGCCGTGGAGACAGACGCAGTGCAGACCTTCCCGCTCTCCTCTGCTTTCTCTCCTCTCTACCGAAGGCCGCCCTACCCGTTCAGGCGCTGAACGAGGAGCCGCAGCCGCAGGTGGTGGTGGCGTTAGGGTTGCGGATTACGAACTGGGAGCCTTGCAGCCCTTCGCTGTAGTCCACTTCGGCCCCCATCAGGTACTGCATACTCATCGGATCAATGAGCAGGGTGACTCCGTCGGTGACCACTTGGGTGTCGCCCTCCTTCTCCTCTTCGTCGAAGGTGAAGCCGTATTGAAAGCCGGAGCAGCCGCCACCTTGGATGTAGATGCGCAGTTTCAGTTCGGGGTTGCCCTCTTCGGCAATTAGCGCGGCGACCTTGGCGGCGGCGGCGTTGGTAAAGAGCAGGGGGGTTTCGATTTCGCTGGTCATGGTGGTGGTTCCTGTGCTGCAAGAAAATAAAGAGCGAGGATTAAACAACGCCGTCTCGGGCATCCTCTTGCTCATAGCCGATCATCTTGGGAGAGTCTTCGTCGGTGTGAATCATCTGGCCATTCACTTCGGCTCCCATCGTCATCTCCAGCAGGGCGTAATAGACGGTTCCATGGATGTGGGCATCGCTCGCCAACTCAACCCGCTGGCTGGCGTAGAGGTTGCCGGTGATGGTGCCATTAATGATCATATTGGGGACGCGCACCTCGCCTTCAATACTCCCATTCTCGCTGACAATGAGGGCTGACTGCCCATCCTGCTCGGCGGTTACGTTGCCTTTGATATGACCATCCACATGGAGTCCTCCGGAGAAGTGCATATCACCCAGAATCTCCGTACCCACACCAATCACCGTGGTGATCTTCGGTGCTTTGAACTTTTTTGCACGTGACATAAACAATCCCGTATCCTCGCTACAGTGATGCTGCCCTACTCGATGGCGAGCAACTTCGTTTCTTGATATGAGCAGTGGGCTGTATTCAACCGACTTTCCGCACCTTGCCCTTATAACCCACTGATCCGAATAAATTATTATGTTTTTCTATAGTCATACTAAAAAGAAATACATCTTTTGAATCAGTGTGTTGCACGGGGGGGTGCGGAACGTGGGTTCAACCACTCACTACCCAGTCATATTCCCGACTGAAGGCATTCGCCTCCTCCAGCTCTGGCTTGACATCAATGAGCACAGAGATCGGTGTAAGGCCCTCGGGCAGCTTTACCACCCCGCTGAACTCTTGAAAGTGACGCAGATCTATCGCTAGGCTCTGCTGCTGTGGTGCGGTCACTTCGGCGAGGGAGAGGGTCTGCTCCCGTCCTGCCAGCATACCACGAAGGCTGATGCGAATCTCTCCTTTCAAGTTCTCCTCCCCTTCGCGTACCCTAGTCAGGGTGAAGTGGTAGCGAACCCCCTCCCCGTCTGGCAGGGCGATTAGGCGAAAGTTGCGAATACGCAGGAAGCGTCCCTCTTCGCCATTCCCTACCACACCTCGTAAAAAAGCCAGCTCCTCCTCCAGCTTCAGCCGTTGGCTCTGCGAAAGCCGAAGCTGTTCCCGCATCTCTTGCAGTGCAACCTGGTCGATCTGGAGCGCCCGCTCTAGGGCAATGGTGCGCTGTCGAGTGCCTGCTAGTTCGCGCTGAAGGGTGGTGATCTGGCGATCACGCACCTCAATCTCGCCACGCAGTGCGCCGATGATGCTCTCTTGCAGGTAGAGCTGCATCTGGTCGTGGCCGTTCCAGCCCACCGCAAAACCGATGCCGAGGAGCAGTAGGCCACCAATCAACAGCGCAGCAGGGCTTTTTCCCGCTGCGATGTTGGGGGTTCTGATCGGCGCTCTTTTCATGGCAGCAGGGCTACGCCCCGCAGTCCAGTGCTCTCTTCTAACCCAAACATCAGGTTCATATTCTGTACCGCCTGCCCAGCAGCCCCTTTGACCAGGTTGTCGATCACCGAGAGAACCACGATCACCTCCCCATCCAGCGGGCGATGGATGGCGATGCGGCAGTGGTTCACACCGCGAACCGAGCGGGTTTCAGGGTGGGAGCCGGGAGGTAGGATATCCACAAAGGGTTCATTGGCAAAACGCTGCTCATAGAGGGCTTGCAGGTCGATTGCAAGATCGCCTTGCAGTCGTCCATAAAGCGTCGCCTCAATGCCGCGAATCATCGGCAGCAGGTGGGGTACGAAGGTGAGTCCGATCTCGTTTCCGGAGATTCTCGCCAGGTTCTGGCGGATCTCGGGGTGGTGGCGGTGACCACTTACGTTATAGGCCTTAAAGCTCTCTCCCGCCTCTCCCATGAGAATCGGCACCGCCGCCTTGCGCCCGGCACCGCTAATCCCCGATTTGGCATCGGCGACCAGCCAAGCGGGATCGATCAATCCCTGCTCAAGCAGTGGCAGCCACCCCAAAGTTACGGCGGTCGGGTAACAGCCGGGGTTGGCGACCAGACGGGCGTTGCGCAGCTCCTCGCGATAGAGTTCCGGCAGCCCATAGACCGCTTCGGCGACCAGTTCGGGAGAGGTGTGGCGCATTCCGTACCACTTCTCCCAGAGCGCGATATCCGCAATCCGAAAGTCGGCGGCGAGGTCGATCACCCGCGTTCCCTGTGCCAGCAGCTCCGGGGCCATGGTCATCGCGGTGCCGTTGGGAGTGGCGAAAAAGACCAAATCACAGCGGCCCAGTGCGGCACTATCGGGTTCGCTAAAGGCGAGGTCGAGGTGGCCGCGCAGGCTAGGGAAGAGGTCTGCTACCGCTTGTCCGCTCTCTGAGCGTGAGGTGATTAGGGTCAGCTCCGCCTCCGGGTGCAGGGCGAGAATGCGTAGCAGCTCCACGCCGGTGTAACCGGTTCCGCCGACAATGCCGATTTTAATCATCACTTCTCCTGTAAATCGCTAAAATCTCTGTAGGTCGGGAAAATGGGGGTGTGCCGCACACCCTTGCAGCAATCCGCTGCTGCTCCTCTCTTCTCTCTCCT
>SLIM01000354.1 GCA_007135625.1 Gammaproteobacteria bacterium | reverse complement strand
CTCGAACCTCGAACCTCGAACCTCGAACCTACTGCCCTACCTTAAACCACGCCAACGCTCCGCCCGCTTTCAGCACGCCGATATCCTTTTGCTCAAAGGCGGGTTGCAGCGGGATGGTGTGGCCGTTGTGGTTAAGGGTTAGGGGGCCGTTGAGTTCGCCGAGTTCCAGAATCAGGCTAGCCCCTTGGGGTATCTGATCGTAGTCGGCGGGGTTTTGGAAGGTGAGGGGGAGAATGCCGAAGTTGACCAGGTTGGCGACGTGAATGCGGGCGAACTGTTTGACGATTACGCAGCGTACCCCGAGCCAGCGTGGGCAGAGGGCGGCGTGTTCGCGAGAGCTGCCTTGGCCGTAGTTTTCGCCACCAAGGAGAAAGCCGTGGCCGCCGCTGTCGCGATGGGTGACGGCGCGGGCGGCAAAGCCGGGGTCTACTTGCGTAAAGGTCGCCTGCATCGCATACTCTTTGACGTTAGAGCGTAGCGGCAGATAGATCCCGGCGGGCTGAATGTCGTCGGTGGAGATGTTGTCGCCCAGTTTGAGCAGTACTTCGCCCTCCAAGCGGGCGGGGAGCGGTGCAAAGTCGGGGAGCGGGACGATATTGGGTCCGCGCACCACCTCGACTTGCGCTGCAACCTCTGGGGCTGGGGGGTGCTGAAACGACTGGGTGTCAATCACCTGCGGCTGCGGTTTGAGCGGGCGCGACTGTTGCGGCAGGGAGATCTCCCCGGTGAGTGCGGAGGCGGCGGCGACTGCCGGGCTGACCAGGTGAACCTGGGCATCGGGGGTGCCGGAGCGCTTGGAGAAGTTACGGTTAAAGGTGCGCAGCGAGATCGACTTGCTCGGTGGCGAGCCGCCCTGGCCGATGCATGCCCCGCAGCCATTTTCGAGGACCCGCACCCCGGCGTTAAAGAGGGTGCTGAGGTAGCCGGAGTCGGCGAGCATAATGGCGACGGCACGCGAGCCGGGGTAGAGCAGGGTATCGACGGCGACCCGCTGGCCACGGAGCTGCTCGGCGAAGCTGGCGATGTTTTCGTAGGAGCTGTTGGTACAGGAGCCGACGCAGACCTGCTGAATCTTGGTGCCGAGGTGGTCGGCGACGCGCTCGACATTGCCGGGGGAGGGGTAGAGAGCGATGAGCGGCTCCAGTTGGTTGAGGTCGATCTCAATGGTGGCGCTGTAGTTTGCCTCCGGGTCGGCGGTGAGGGGCTGGTAGTCGGCCTCGCGCTGGCGGCTGGCGAGGTATTCGTGGGTGCGCTCGTCGCTGGGGAAGAGCGAGGTGGAGGCCCCCATTTCTGCGCCCATATTGGCGATGGTAGCCCGCTCGGAGAGGGAGAGGGAGGCGACACCGGGGCCGCCATACTCAAAGATTTTCCCCTTGCCCCCTTTGACCCCCACGATGGAGAGCATCTTGAGAATCACATCCATCGCCTGTACGCCGGGTTGCAGCGCTCCGAGGAGCTGGACGTTGACCACCTCCGGCATCGGTACGCTGTACTCGCCAGTCGCCATGGCGAGGGCGACATCGTAGCCACCTGCGCCGAAGTAGATCGCTCCCATGCCTCCCGCGTTGACGGTGTGGGAGTCGGCCCCGATACCGGTCATCCCCGGTTTGACGAAGTTTTCGATATTGAGAAAGTGGCAGATCCCGGCCCCTGGGGGGGAGAAGAGGATGCCGAGCTTTTTGGAGACGGTGCGCAGGTATTCGTGGTCGTCGGGGTTGCGAAAGCCCGACTGCATCATGCTATGATCGACGAAGTTGACCGAGAAGGTCTTGACCCGCTTGACTCCCATCGCCTCCAGTTGGAGCATCGCCATGGTGCCGGTGGCATCCTGGGTGAAGGCTTGGTCGATGCGTAGGGTGATCGGGGTGCCGGGGGCGGGGAGGGAGCCAGCGCCGACGAGGTGGGCGCTGAGGATTTTTTCAGTAAGATTTTGTGGGTTCGTTGCGGTCATTGGGTGGTTCCAGGTTGGGCGCGGGCGGGGTAGTGGCCGCGCGGTGGGCTAGAGACTAGAGACTAGGGGTCGTGGGGCTGCTTGCAACGGCTTGCTCCTTCCTTTCCGGCTAGGGAACAACAAAGAGCTGCTCCCGTTCAATCGGCGGGGCGTTGAGATCGGGGCGAAAGTCGCCGCTGTAGCCGTGTAGACGGTCATTTTCAAAGAAGACGGTGAAGTGATAGTTTTGTTTCACCTTGGTGCCTTGACGCAAGCTGTAGAGGTAGTCCCAGCGATCCTCACGGAAGGGGTCGATGAGGGTCGGGGTGCCGAGGATGAAGCGGACTTGGTTACGCTCCATGCCGGGGCGCAGTTGGTTGACCATCTCTTGGGTGATGACGTTGCCTTGCTGCACCGGGGAGTGGTAAACAAAGGGGGCGTTACTAACGGCACTGGAGATGCCGCCGCCGCGATGCTCGCCGATTGAGCCGCACCCGCTGAGAAAGAGGGCGAGGAGGAGGGCGAGGAGTGGCTGGCGCAGTGATCTGTACATGCTGTGAAATCCGTGGTCTGCATAGGTGTGGGTGGCGAAGCCGCGACTGGCTGGCGCGGCGTTGCTCGGTTGCTGCTAAATCATACCCGATTCAGGCGCAATGTTCGATCTTTGATATGGCGAAAGCAGAGAACTGAGCCGCCCATCCTGGTAGTAGAGTTCGGTGGGGGTGGTGCCGATGGGGCAGCCGTTCGCGGT
>SLIM01000171.1 GCA_007135625.1 Gammaproteobacteria bacterium | reverse complement strand
GGGTATAACCTGCTGCGGCAAGAGCTTTGCAAGCGTGGCTGCCGATGTACCCGGCACCGCCGGTGACGAGAATCGTTGGTTGGGTCATTCTGTTAGCACCTCTATAGCACTTCAACTTCGCAGTGCGAGTTACGAATCAAATCCCCGCAACATCCCCTCAAAATAAGGAATCGTCCGCTTCAACCCCTCTTCCAGGCTGATCTTCGGCTCCCAGCCCAATTTTTCACGAGCAAGGGTGATATCCGGCTGGCGCTGGGTGGGATCATCGGCGGGGAGAGGGCGGTACTCCAGCGGGGAGCGGGAGCCGGTGAGGTCGATAATTTTTTCGGCCAGTTCGCGAATGGTGAACTCGCCGGGGTTGCCGGTGTTGATCGGGCCGGTGATCTCATCGGGGGAGTTCATCAGGCGCACGAAGGCTTCGATCAGGTCATCGACGTAGCAGAAGGAGCGGGTCTGGCTGCCGTCGCCGTAGAGGGTGATCGGTTCGTTGTTAAGTGCCTGGATGATGAAGTTGGAGACTACGCGGCCATCGGCGGGATGCATTTTGGGGCCGTAGGTGTTGTGGCAGCAGATCCCATATGTCCCGCCAATAAAGTTCTCATATTCGGGTACCGAGAAGTCATAAACATAGTCGTTGATCTCGAAAGGTTCGATAGATACAACGCGTCCCCAAGCAAGATCAGCAGTGGTCTTGACCTGTAAAGTCTGAGTAACCTCTTGCAGTCGAAGAATATCGTATTCATTGAGTCCTTGCACAGTAATCCGATAAGCAGTAAACCACTTTTCAGAACTTTTGTGTGGTCGTGTTTTGAACTTCGAAACAGAGCCGATGATACCGAATCGGCCCAAAAGCAGGACTAACTGTTCAATTAATTCAGGACTAGAGCTGTTAAATATTAACATTTTTCCAGTTGTTTTAGCGTCGTGATTTCCATCCCCTTCCCAGAATCCTTGCAGGAAGTGAACGAGCTGAGATTTCGGCAGCTGCAATATCCAAGTTGGAATTGTTTTGCGAGTGCTTAACGCTGTACCAAAACCAAACACTTTGGTGATCAGCTCAACGACTACTTTGGAGCGCAGATGTACAGTAGGTGCCCTGGTTGCACCACTCCAACGAATCTCGGTGTCGATCCCAAATAACGAGTAAATTACGTTAATCAGCTTGCGCAGATATTTCTCATTGGAAGAGAACAGCAATTGGTAATCTTGCTTTTCATTATAGATCAGGCAGCCTTCGGCAAGGTAGAAACCAAGGAACCAGAGTAGAGATTCAATATCCTCAACTCGGTCTTTAATCAGCTTTGAGGAAAAGGGAGGGGCGATACGATATTCGACTTCGTCGGGTATCTCCATCTCTTGCCAGAGAGGTAGTGGTACACATCCTCCTTTACGGTAGCGATTAACATAACTAAAGTGTTGCCGTGAGTAGACGCCCTGCTTGCTTAACCATGCCCGCATTTGCTTTTCATAGCAGGAACACTGCTCACTGATATATTCTGACACTACGTTTACAGGCAGACCAATAGCCGCTAGTTTTTCCAGTATGGAGAAGGGTTCCAGTCGCTTTTCGCGGAATGGAAGCTGCGCAGGAACAGCGATTTCATCGCCCAGATTGAGTTCATGCCCGAAAACGGCGCGTGGCTGTCCGTTGTCGTCACGGGTGAAGAGGCTGTGATCTTCTGTAATTTTTACGCTTCTGCCCCATGTCGTTTTGATTATGAATCCCCGCTTGGTGACGTGGTGCCGCCAGATCGCTGAGATAGGCCTGAGTACCATTCGCCCCTGTGGATCGAAACAGGGTACTTCTACGCCACTGATATCGTGACTGATTCGGTTGTAACACTCCGCAAATGTTTCGTGAAACAGGACATTTTTTTTGAAATAGATCACTTTCTGATCACCCGTCAGACTGTTAAATATGCGGGCGACTTTTATGCGCAGTTTGTGCTGGCGGTGGTAGTCAAAAAAGAGGGTTTCGGCGCAGCGTTTGCCTTCGTCGTAGCAGGAGCGGATGCCGATGGGGTTGACGTGGCCCCAGTAGTGTTCGGGCTGGGGGTGGATCTGCGGGTCGCCGTAGACCTCGCTGGTGGAGGCCTGAAAGATTTTCGCTTTGACCCGCTTGGCCAGGCCGAGCATGTTGATCGCCCCGTGGACGCTGGTTTTGGTGGTCTGGACCGGGTCGTACTGGTAGTGGATTGGGGAGGCGGGACAGGCGAGGTTGTAGATTTCGTCCACTTCGATGTAGAGCGGGAAGGTGACATCGTGGCGCATGAGTTCGAAGTGGGGGTTGTCGAGCAGCTCCAGCACGTTGTCTTTGCTGCCGGTGAAAAAGTTATCGACACAAAGTACTTCATGCCCCTCCTCCAGCAGGCGCTGGCAGAGATGGGCACCGAGAAAACCGGCACCGCCGGTAACCAGAATCCGTTTGCGGGTCATGCCTCTCATCGGTAGTAACTCCTGTACCAATCGGTAAATCTTTTTAGCCCCTCAGCGAGAGGGGTCGCGGGGTGAAAGCCGGTGAGCCCCTCTAGCCGAGTCACTTCGGCGTAGGTGGCGTGGACATCACCGTTCTGCATCGGGAGTAGCTCCAGCTTCGCTTTTTTGCCGAGGCACTGCTCCAGGGTCTCGATAAAGGTCATCAGCTCGACCGACTGGTGGTTGCCAATATTGAAGATGCGGTAGGGGG
>SLIM01000266.1 GCA_007135625.1 Gammaproteobacteria bacterium | reverse complement strand
GCTGGGTGTTCATGGCGCTGCTACGGGCCGGTTTGGAGACCGTTGCGGCGTAGTCACGAAAATCGGGGAGGCGCAGGTCGCGGCGTAGCAGGCCGCCGTTAGCGTGGGGGTTGGCGCTCATCCGCCGCGCACCCTTAGGGGCAAGGGCACGGAGTTCGGGGATCAGCCTGCCCTGTGGGTCGAACAGCTCCTCGGGGCGATAACTGCGCAGCCACTGCTCCAGTTGCTCCAGATGGGCCGGTTTCTCGCGCACCCCGGAGAGGGGGACTTGATGGGCACGCCAAAACCCCTCGATCTTTTTGCCGTCCACCCTCTCGGGACCAGTCCACCCCTTGGGCGAGCGCAGCACGATCATCGGCCAGTGGGCGCGGGTGGCAATACCCGAGTCGCGGGCCTGCTGCTGAATACGACGGATCTCCAGCAGGCACGCCTCCATCACCTCGGCCATGCGGGCGTGCATGGTGAGCGGGTCATCCCCCTCCACGAAGTGGGGTACCCAACCGTAGCCGCGAAACAGCGAAGCGAGCTCTTCGCCGGGGATGCGTGCAAGCAGGGTGGGGTTGTTGATCTTGTAGCCGTTGAGGTGGAGGATCGGCAGTACCGCACCGTCGCGAATGGGATTGAGGAACTTGCTGGAGTGCCAGGAGGTGGCGAGCGGGCCGGTCTCCGCCTCACCATCGCCGACCGCTACGGTGACGATCAGGTCGGGGTTGTCAAAGGCTGCTCCAAAGGCATGGGAGATACTGTAGCCCAGCTCGCCCCCCTCGTGGATCGATCCCGGCAGTTCTGGGGTGCAGTGGCTGCCGATACCGCCGGGAAAGGAGAACTGCTTGAAGAAGCGGCGCATCCCCTCCTCGTCTTCGCTTTTATCGGGGTAGACTTCGGAGTAGGTGCCTTCCAGATAGACCGGGGCGAGTACTCCGGGAGCGCCGTGGCCCGGCCCGGCGAGGAAGATGGCGTTAAGATCATACTGATTGATCAGCCGATTCATGTGGACATACAGAAAAGAGAGACCGGGACTCGCTCCCCAGTGGCCAAGCAGCCGCTGTTTGATATGTTCGGGGCGCAGCGGCTCGCGCAGCAGCGGGTTGCGGCGCAGGTAGATCATCCCGGCGGCGAGGTAGTTGCAGGCCCGCCAATAGGCATCAATGCGGTGTAGCTCCGAGTCCCGTAGCTTCATCGGTTGTGTATCGGACATGGTTAAACCTCGTTATCGCGATAGCGGAAAAGAGAAGAGAAGAGAAGAGAGAGAACAGAAGGGAGAGGAAGCGTGCCGCTTGCAAGTGGCAAGCTGTACATCTCTTGCCCTTCAATAGGGTGCGACAGATTACCCATGGCGGGGTTCCAGATGGTTAGCGACCTGCTCGGCAATTGCACGCTCTTCGGCGGCGGCAAGAACCAGCACCGCCACGCCGGCACCTTCGCGCTGGATCTGGGTGGCGGCGGCCTCATTACGCGAGGGGTCGAGCCGAATGTTCAGATGCTCCAGACCGCTGCAGCAGCGGGCGCGAATGGCGGCACTCTGCTCCCCAATCCCACCGGTAAAAATGAGTCCATCCAGCCCACCGAGGATCGCCAGATAGGCACCGATATATTTACGAATTCGATAGCAAAACAGCTCTACCGCCAACTGCGCCGCCGCCTCTCCCTGTTCGGCGCGTGCCAGCACCTCGCGCATATCGCCGCTGCCGCACAGCCCGAGCAGTCCACTCTCGCGATTGAGCAGCCGCTCCAAGTGGCTCGCCTCCAGCCCCCGTTCGCGTTGCAAAAACAGCACTACACCGGGGTCAAGATCGCCACAGCGGCTCCCCATCACTAACCCCTCTAGCGGGGTCATCCCCATCGAGGTGTCGATAGAGCGTCCCTCGCAGACCGCCGCCACACTCGCACCATTGCCTAGATGGAGGGAGATCAAGCGGCACTCTTGCAATGGTCGCGCCAACACCTGCGCCGCCTGCTGACAGACCGACTGGTGGGAGATGCCGTGAAAACCGTAACGACGCACCCCTTGCTCACGCCAGTAGTGGGCGGGAAGGGCGTAGCGAAAAGCCACTGCGGGCAGAGTTTGGTGAAAAGCGGTATCAAACACCGCCACCTGCGGCGTGGTCGGAGCCAGCTCCGTCATCACCTCAATACCTAGAATATTGGCCGGGTTGTGCAGCGGGGCGAGCGGAACCATCGCCCGAATCGCCGCCACTACCTCTGGATCAATGCGAACCGGAGTGCAGAAGCGCTCACCGCCATGCACTACCCGATGGCCGATCCCCTCCAGTCGCGATAGCGCGACCCCCGCCTCCTCCAGCGCAACCACCATCCACGCTAACGCCTGGGCATGATCCGCTAACGGCGCAACCCGCCGCAGCGGTGCACGCCCCTCACCCTGCTGGGTAAGAGTGCCCTCAGCCTCCCCGATCCGCTCCACCACTCCCCACAGCAACGGCTGCTGAGCAGGCATGTGAAAGAGCTGATACTTGATCGAAGAACTGCCCGAGTTGAGAACCAAAATTTTCAGCGTAAACTCCTTTTTTTAAGACTCGAGATTCGAGGTTCGAGGTTCGAGGTTCGAGGTTCGAGGTTCGAGATTCGAGGCGCGAGCGAGACGCAAGCGAGACGCAAGCGAGACGCAAGCGAGACGCGAGGTGCGAGACGCGAGGTGCGAGGCGCGAGACGCGAGGTGCGAGGCGCGAGGTGCGAGACGCGAGGCG
>SLIM01000149.1 GCA_007135625.1 Gammaproteobacteria bacterium | reverse complement strand
GCGGATGGTATTTTTGCGGTAAAGGGGGGGGGTGAGATGCGAGATTCGAGGTGCGAGACGCGAGACGCGAGGTTCTAGGGCCTCGCACCTCGCGTCTCGTCTCGCACCTCGCGTCTCGTATCTCGCGTCTCGTATCTCGCGTCTCGTCTCGCACCTCGCGTCTCGTATCTCGCGTCTCGCACCTAGAACCTCGCATCTCGTACCTTCTTCCTACTCCAACACCACGCCAAAAGCTTCCTGAAAGCGGGCGGAAAATTCGCTGGGGGTGAAGTGGTGGTTTTGGGTGCCGGCGACCTCGATCTTAATGGCTCCGAGTAACGAGGCGATGCGTCCGGTTAGCTCCCAATCGAGTCCCTGCATGAGGCCGTAGATGAGGCCGGCGCGGTAGGCATCGCCGCAGCCGGTGGGGTCGTTAATGGCGCGTACTGGTGCGGTGGGGATGGTGTAGCGCTCGCCGGCGGCGTAGATTTCGGAGCCTTTGCCGCCTCGGGTGATGATCATCGCCTGTACCCGGTCGGCGAGGGCGGTGAGGTCGTGGCCGGTGCGCTGTTGCAGCAGTTGCGCCTCGTAGTCGTTGCAGGCGAGGTAGTCGGCTTGGTCGATGAAGGTTAATAGCTCTTCGCCGTTGAACATCGGTAGCCCCTGGCCGGGGTCGAAGAGGAAGGGGATGCCGGCCTCGGCAAATTGGGCGGCGTGGTCGATCATCCCTTGCCGTCCGTCGGGGGAGACGATTCCTAGGGTGCAGCCGCTGGCAGCGCGAATGTGGTTGTGGTGGGCGTAGTTCATCGCACCGGGGTGGAAGGCGGTGATCTGGTTGTCATCCTGGTCGGTGGTGATGAAGGCCTGCGCGGTGTATTGCCCGGCGATTTCGGTGATATGGGTCGCGCTTATACCACAGCGCTCTAGCCAGGCGGCGTAGGCGGCGAAATCTTCGCCGACGGTTCCCATCGGTGCCCCCTCACCGCCGATCAGCTTGAGGTTGTAGGCGATGTTTCCGGCACATCCGCCAAATTCGCGGCGTAGCTCGGGAACCAGGAAGGCGACGTTAAGGATATGCACCTGCTCGGGCAGAATGTGGTTTTTGAAGCGGTCGTGAAAGACCATGATGGTGTCAAAGGCAAAAGAGCCGCAGATTAGAGCCGACATAGGGGGTATCCTGGTTAAGGGTTAAGGGTTAAGGGTTAAGGGTTAAGGGTTAAGGGTTAAGGGTTAAGGGTTAAGAGGGTTGAGGACAGTCTGCTTTTCGGCGAGATCTAGTTCTCGGGCGGCACGCACTTCGTCAAGTCTGCGTACCGGGAGTTTGTGGGGGGCCTGACGTAGCAGGTCGGGGCTGTGGCGGGCCTCCTCCAGGATGGCGGCCATTGCGTCGACAAAGGCATCGAGGGTTGCTCGCTCTTCGCTTTCGGTCGGTTCGATCAGCAGGCACTCGGGGATGAGGAGCGGAAAGTAGGTGGTTGGGGCGTGATGTCCGTAGTCCAGTAGGCGTTTGGCGACATCCATGGTGGTGATGCCGAATTCTTGGGCTTGACGTTGCAGGGTGATGATGAACTCGTGGGTGGCGCGACGTTGCGGGTAGGCGGGATCAAGGCCGATCTTTTCTAGCTGTTTCAAGAGGTAGTTGGCGTTGAGGGTGGCGTACTCAGCGACGCGCCGCATTCCGCTATCGCCTAACATGCCCGCGTAAAAAAGTGCGCGCAGTTGCACCCCGACGTTGCCAGCGAAGGCGGAGAGGCGACCGATGCTGTGGGGACGCTGCGGCTCCTCTAGCCAGCGATATTCGCCCCCCTCTTCGCGGCTCACTAGCGGTACCGGGAGAAACGGTTCGAGGCGCTGGCTTACGCCGACCGGCCCGGCTCCCGGGCCGCCGCCGCCGTGGGGGGTGGCGAAGGTTTTGTGTAGGTTGACGTGAATCACATCAAAACCCATGTCGCCCGGTCGGACTTTTCCCAGGATGGCGTTTAGGTTGGCCCCGTCGTAGTAGAGCAGGCCGCCGGCTTGGTGGACGAGCGCGGCGATTTCGGCGATGTTGCGGTCAAAAACGCCGAGCGTGGAGGGGTTGGTGAGCATGATCCCTGCGGTCTGTGGCCCGAGCGCCTGGCGCAGGGCGGTGAGGTCGAGGTCGCCATCGGCGGCGGTGGGAAGCTCGCGCACCCGATAGCCGCACATCACCGCCGAGGCGGGGTTGGTGCCGTGGGCCGCATCGGGAATGAGGATCTCGTTGCGCTGGTGGTCGCCGCGTGCGCTGTGGTAGGCCCGAATCATCGCCACCCCGGCGAACTCCCCCTGCGCCCCGGCGGCGGGAGAGAGCGCTACTCCGCTCATTCCGGTGACCTGTTTGAGGACTTCTTGCAGCTCGTAAAGGCAGGCGAGGACTCCTTGGCTGTAGCGGGTTGGTGCTAGGGGGTGGCGGCGGAGAAATCCGGGTAGGGTGGCGGCTGCGTGGGCTCCTTGAGGGTTGTACTTCATGGTACAGGAGCCGAGCGGGTAGAAGTGGGTGTCGATGGAGAAGTTTTTTTGCGATAAGCGGGTATAATGGCGCACCACTTGCGGCTCGGCAACCTGCGGCAGTGCGGCTCGTCGGGTTCGGCGTAGCGCGGGCGGGAGGGTGTCGGGGCAGTGATCCGCCGGGGTATCGGTGCGGTTGGTCGATGGTTTGGAGAGCTGTTGAATCAACATGAAGAGAACCTGTGTAGAGTTTCGCCGACAGCGGAATCCCGTCATTGTAAGAAATTTTGCCGAGTAACACCAAATTGAGATGATTTCTATGCCTTGGATAGGGGCATACTAGAACGAGGGAGTACCATGCACGCCACCATACCTGTCGCCGAAGCCTTGGCCTTGATCCAGCGGGGAAGTGAGGAGATTCTGCCGCTTGAGGAGCTGCGTACACGCCTGCAAGCGGGCCAGCCGCTGCGCATTAAAGCCGGTTTCGACCCCACCGCGCCCGACCTCCATTTGGGCCATACGGTGTTGATCAATAAGTTGCGTCAATTTCAGGAGTTGGGGCATGAGGTGCTGTTTCTGATCGGGGACTTTACCGCGATGATCGGGGATCCGACCGGTAAGAGTGCTACCCGCCCGCCCCTGACGCGGGAGGAGGTGCTGGAGAATGCGGCGACCTATGAGCATCAGATCTACAAAATCCTCGATCCGGAGCGGACGACGCTGCTCTTCAACTCCTCTTGGATGGGGGCGATGAGCGGGGCGGAGATGATTCAGTTGGCGGCGAAGCATACGGTGGCGCGGATGTTGGAGCGGGATGACTTCAGTAAACGCTATAAGAGCGGCCAGCCGATTGCGATTCATGAGTTTCTCTACCCGCTGGTGCAGGGGTATGACTCGGTGGCGATGCGGGCCGATGTGGAGCTAGGCGGTACCGATCAAAAGTTTAATCTGCTGGTGGGGCGGCAACTGCAAGAGGCGCATGGTCAGCGTCCGCAGGTGATTTTGACCATGCCGATCCTGGAAGGGTTGGATGGGGTGCAGAAGATGTCAAAATCCTTGAATAATTATATTGCCATTAACGATCCGGCGGAGGAGATGTTTGGTAAAATGATGTCGCTCTCGGATGATTTGATGTGGCGCTACTATGAGCTGTTGAGCTTTCGCCCGATGAGCGAGATTCGTGCCTGGCGCAAGGCGGTGGCCGAGGGGGCTAATCCGCGTGACATTAAGGCAAAGTTGGGGGAGGAGCTGGTGGCTCGCTTTCATAGCCAGAGCGCCGCTGAACGCGCCCATCAGGCATTTAACGCCCGCTTCCGCCAGGGTGCAATTCCCGATGAGCTACCGGAGATAACCCTGCCGGCAGGTGCCGAGGGGCTGCCGATTGCCAATCTGCTAAAAGCCGCTGGGCTGGTCCATAGTACCTCTGAGGCGCTGCGCTTGATTGCGCAGGGGGGGGTGCGAATCGATGGGGAGGCGATCCGTGATAAGGGGCTGCGCTGCGCTCCCGGCAGTAGCGCTATCTATCAGGTTGGCAAGCGTAAGTTTGCCCGCGTTTTCCTGCAATCGTAAAGGACAAAAAGGGTGTCTGTCGCCGGAATGTCTCCTATACTTTTACTTGGAGGAGAGAGGCGTGCGTTCAGGCGGACGGCCTAAAGGCCGTTCTATTCTACCGTTATTACGGGAGCATTAAGATGAAACCATTACACCCACACTCCGCACTCCCGGTGCAAAACACTGATTCAAAAGATGTGTTTTCTTTTGCTGTGACTGTAGAAAAACATAGCGGTTTATTCGGATCAGTGGGTTATAAGGGCAAGGTGCGAAAATTCGGATTACCGATTGTACTTCCCCTCGTTGTGCTGCTCGCTTACCCCTTGGCAAGCAGCGGTGATCCCAGAGATCAGCGCCACCAGCAGCAGGTGGAGCGTTTTCAGAGCGAGATGCAGCAGCGTGATCGCCAGGGTCAGCAGGGCGCAACCGCCAAGTCGTCCCAGGATCTGGCGAAGTGGCGCGTCGCTATGGAGCGCGAGCGACTGGAGGCGCAGCGCACAATGTCGCGTGAGCAGCGACTCGCCGCCGCCCGCGAGCGCGCCCCGACTGACCAGGAGGTTGAGCGCTATCGCGAGCAGAAGCTGCGTGAGCTGGGGCTACAGGGGCAGAATGTCAGCTATGACCAAGTGGCGGATCGGCTGAATAAGCGTTGAACTATACGCGAGCAAGGGGAGATCAGAAGGTGCGGGTCACTCGTGTTATAGCTGGCATTTGACAGGGTTGCTGGTAGCTCCCATCAAACTCCGGCTCTAGGCCGATCACCGATTCAGGATGGGCCGCCTCTCGCAGTACCTCGCAGTTAAGTACCCGCACCTCCTGCCCCTTGACCTCTACAACTCCTTGGGATACTAGATTTTGCAGGATGCGGGAGAAGGTCTCGGGTTTCATGGAGAGGCGTGAGGCGAGTACCCCTTTGGGAACCTGTAACCGAAATTCGAGCGACTCCTCGCTCTCCATCTGGCGAACCAGGACGGCACAGAGTCGAGTGGTGGCACTTTGCAGCGTGAGGTCGTCGATCTCTTTCACCAACCCCCGCAGACGTTGGCACATCGCCCCCATCATTCGAAAACAGAGGTTGAAATTACCTTGCAGCAGGGCAATAAACTGCTGATTGTCAAAAGAGATAAGCTGCGCCTTCCCTAGTGCAGTAGCACTCACCGGGTAGGTCGGTTGATCCATAAACATCAACGCTTCCGCAAAAGTATTGCCCGGCTGTATGATGTCAATCACCTTCTCGTCGCCATTGGCCGAGAGGCGAAATAGCTTGATCTGCCCCGCCAGTACCAGAAAAAAGCGCCTTGCGTGATCTCCACACTCAAACAGCCCTTGGCGATCCTCCAGGTTGAGCAGGTGGCTGCTCATCATTACCCGTTTGACCTGTTCATCATTTAACACCGCAAAAAGGGATGCAAAACGCACATCAATATTGATTGTCATAGAATTCTCTCTCTGCTAGCGGCCAGTTCTCGGCGCAGTGGGGATGGGTCGGAAAGGTGAGCAGCAGCGTACCTCGTGTTCTCTCGCGCACAGCATCACCGCTGCGCTCTTCATCTCTTCGCTGTCGCCTGCTCTCCCTCTTCCGCAGTAAAGAAGTATCACATCGCCCTTCCCGCCCGATTGATCTAACGCAAAATCGTGTTATCAACCGACTCTCCGCATCTTGCCCTTGTACTCTACTAATTCCAATAAATTATCATGTTTTTCTATAGTTATTCCAAAAGTAGACAAATCTTCTAAATCAGCATGTTGCACGGGGGTGCAAAATATGGATATCAACCCTTTGCCACTAGAAAAATAGATCGCCGATACGATCCGCCAACAGTTTTGACCTCCATCAAGGAGGAGAAATGGTCAATTGAACTCTAATAGGGCTTCCAAAATCACTTTCCACTATATGGGGGACCTGAGGATGTCACAAGCCTTCACCAAAGAGGTGGCACGCAACATCTTTTACGGCGGAACGGCCTTCTTCTTTCTGCTCTTTCTTGCGTTAACCTTCGACACCCACTTGGAGCTACCTAAGCGGGATAATCGCCAAGTTCTTGATCCAAGTACGGAACTTGGCCAGAAGATCGCTGCGGGTAAAATGCTGTGGGAGGAGAACAACTGTTTGGGCTGCCATACCCTACTCGGTGAGGGGGCCTACTATGCCCCTGAGCTAGGGAATGTCTATGTGCGTTACAATAATAGCACCATGGGGATAATGGCTTTTATCAAAAGTCGACCTAAGGATGGTATCCCAGGTCGGCGCAGTATGCCGCAGTTCAACTTCACCGATGAGGAGCTGGAGGCGATTGCTGAATTCCTGAAATATGTATCAGGAATCGACACCAATGACTGGCCACCAAACATCCAGGGTTAATGCTAAGGAGCTGAGAGTATGAAATATCAATCGCAAAAGGTGGCCATGCCTTACTTCGTGGCCGCACTTGCACTTTTTGTGGTGCAGATCCTCTTCGGACTGATCATCGGAGCGCAGTATGTAATCGGGGATTTTCTCTTCCCTGAGATACCCTTTAACATTGCCCGCATGGTCCATACCAACACCCTTATCGTCTGGTTGTTGATGGGCTTTATGGGAGCCGCCTACTACTTGATCCCAGAAGAGGCCGAGACTGAGCTGCACAGCCCGCTGTTGGCCATTGTCACCTTCTGGGTCTTCTTGGTCGCCGCCGGCCTGACCATTGCTGGTTACCTGCTGCTGCCATACGCCCGCCTCGCCGAGCTGACTGGGAACCAGTACTGGCCGACCATGGGACGCGAGTTTCTGGAGCAGCCGACGATCACAAAAATTGGGATCGTCGTGGTTGTTCTCGCCTTCCTCTATAACTTGGGGATGACCATCCTTAAGGGACGCAAGACGGTCGTCGGTATCGTGCTAATGCTCGGTCTGATCGGCCTAGCGGTCTTCTTTCTCTTCGCCTTCTACAATCCGGTCAACCTGGTAAAGGATAAGTTCTGGTGGTGGTGGACAGTCCATCTGTGGGTCGAGGGGGTCTGGGAGCTGATTCTAGGAGCCATGCTCGCCTTTATTCTCATTAAAACCACCGGTGTTGATCGTGAGATCGTCGAGAAGTGGCTCTATGTGATTATCGCTCTCGCCCTGATTACCGGGATCATCGGTACCGGTCACCACTACTACTGGATCGGGACTCCGACCTACTGGCTATGGTGGGGTTCGATCTTCTCTGCGCTGGAGCCGCTGCCGTTCTTTCTGATGGCGGTCTTCGCTTTTCAGATGATCAATAAGCGCCGCCGCAACCACCCCAATAAGGTTGCCATGTTGTGGGCCTTGGGCTGCGCTGTGATGGCCTTTCTGGGTGCCGGTGTCTGGGGCTTCATGCACACCCTCGCCCCGGTCAACTACTATACCCACGGTTCGCAGATCACCGCTGCCCACGGTCACCTCGCCTTCTACGGTGCCTATGTGATGATCAATCTTGCGATCATCTCCTATGCGGTACCGATTATGCGCGGACGCGAGGCCAATGGCGCTAAGGCGCAGCGAGTTGAGATGTGGGGCTTCTGGCTGATGGCGATTGGTATGATCCTGATCACCCTGCTGCTGACCGCTGCTGGTGTCCTTCAGGTCTATCTACAGCGCTATACTGACGCACCCATGTCCTTTATGGTTGTGCAAGATAAGATCGCTCTCTTCTACTGGCTGCGCCTCTACTCCGGCTTGATGTTCTTCGTCGGCTTGCTCTTCTACCTCTACAGCTTCTTCATTCCAGGAGAGACCAAAGCCTCCGATATGGAGCCGGTGAAGCGCATCTCCGAAGCCGATAGCACCCCCGCTACCGCAAACGCCTAACCGGAAGAGACTCTTCTCCCTTGGGCTTTTTGGGTGACCATCCCCGGTCGCCCTTTTTTTGCTTTTTAATCCGCGTGTTACACGGGGCTGGGTGCGAAATGTGGGTTTTAGGTTCTAGAACTGTTCATTTCGCGCCGTTTTCCCCGTACCATTTTGCTAATTCCAAGCACCGTTGTGTGGTACATATAGTAGCTTACGGCGATCCAGGAGTTAAAAATTCGTGATTTGCCGTTGGTACGAATATCCATAGTGACCTCAACTTCTTTAATGCGCAGATCCTGCTCCAGCAGCAGCAGCAGGACACCGACATCTTGGTAGTCGAGTAGGGTGGCGCGGGGCTGGGTGAGGAGCAGCATAGCGCGGCGGTTGTAGGCACGAAATCCCGAGGTAATATCTTCTAAACGAAGGGCGGAGATCCCTTTAAGGTAGCGCCAGGCGATTTTGCGGGCTAGCGAGCCGCGTTGGGTGCAGGCTCCGATGGTGACATCGTGGTCGCCGTAGAGGATCGGGTCGAGCAGTTGGCGAATGTCGCTGGGACTGTGTTGGCCGTCGGCATCCATGGTGATGACACACGCATAGCCCTGTTCCAAGGCGTAGCGAATACCGGTCTGAATCGCCCCCCAGGCCCCCAGTCGCAGGGCGAGGGGAAGTACCGTAGCGCCAGCGGCTGCGGCGACGGCGGCGGTGCGGTCGCTACAGTCATCGGCGATGACGACAACCTCGCCACAGTGGTATTGGCGGATCCGCTCGACCACTTCGCCAACGGAGCGCTCTTCGTTGAGAGCGGGGATCAGAATCGCGCAGAGTGAAGTGACTGCTGGGGTTTGGGGCATGGTGAGCTTGGCCGTTGCTTAGGCGTTGAGTAGTTGCTGATAGAGCCGGTCGAACTGCTCGGCGATCCGTTCAATCTGAAAGTGGGCGGCAAATTGCTGCGCTCCCCGCTCTCCCATGGCGCTGCGCTGCGCGGGGTGATCAGCGAGGTAGGCGAGCGCCTGGGCGAGGGCTGCGGGGTCGCCGGGCGGGCAGCGTAGTCCGTTCTCTCCCGATTTGACTAGCCAGCTCATGCCGGAACCGACTACTTCGGTGACGATTACCGGGCGGGCGTGGGCCATCGCCTCTAAGAGTACCATACCGAAGGCTTCGGTGCGCTCAATGGAGGGGAGGCAGAGGCAGTGGCACTGCTCCATCTGCTCGGCGAGTGCGAAGGGGGCGAGGCTGCCAAGGAGGGTAGCTTGCTGGTGTAGCGCTAGATTGTCGATCTGCGCCCGCAGAGCGCCCTCCTGTTCACCTTCACCAACTAGGGTGAGGTGGGCGTGGGGTAGCCGGGTAAGTGCCTGTAGCAGGTGGGTGAAGCCTTTGTAGTAGGTCAGGCGACCGATGGCAAGAATGCGCAGGGGGCCGCCGGGGGGGTCTGCTGGCAGGGGAAAGACGGGGTGGGGGGTGACCCGTTGGCGGTCGATGCCAAGGGGAATCACTTGGCAGCGGTGGGGGTGGGGTGCGAGAGCGGAGCTGGTGGCAAGATAGGGGGGAGAGGTGGCGATGATCCGCTGCGCACGGCGAAGCAGGGCCTGTTCAAAGGGGCGGTAGAGGCGGTAGGCGTGCCGGATGGCAGGCGATGATTGGGGGGTGAGGACATCGGCATGCCAGTGGATGACCCAGGGCAGGGCGCGAGCTGCGGGGAGGGCAAGAAGCACAAAAGCCGAAGGATTAGGCAGGTGGATGTGCAACAGTTGCGGGGTGTGCTGCTGGATGGCACTCGCGAGATGGGGTCCAAACAGGGGGCTGATCGGGGTGAAGAGGAGGCGACCATACTGCGGGGTGCGGATCAGGGTTGGGGTCGTGGCGGTGGCGGACTCTTGCTGACGAGGGGTGCGGTTGTGGTGGTGGTGGACGAAGAGGGTGACCTGATGGCCGACCCGTTGTTGGGCGACTGCGAGATCGCGCAGAAAGTACTCCATACCGCCGTGGTAAGGAGGGTAGTATTTGCCAATGTGCAGGATTTTCATGCCGCTGAATGGGCGCTCTGCGCCGGGTTGCGGCTAGGTTCTGCGCCAGATCTCGAAGCGGCATTCACTCGCTCCGTTCAGCATGCAGTCGTGTTCGCGGATCTCTAGGTGCTCGCCGAAGTGGTTGCCGACACCGTGAATCATACCACTGAGCAGGACGCAGAGTTTGCGTTCTGATCGGTAGCGCAGGACGATCTGGTCGCGCGAGATGCGTTCGGTGATCATTTCCGGTGGGCGGGTGTCGGGATTGCGGCGCTTGACGGTGTGGTGGATGCTGGTGCCGACGTTCTCAATCAGTTCTAGGCTGCGCCAGCTTTTATCTTTTAGGTAGGTGGCGTAGAAGACCAGCATGTGCGGAACCATAAATTCGCCATAGTCGCGAATGAGGTGGTCGGAGGGGATGTCGAGAAGCCGTGACGCCATATTGATCAGGGCGTTAAACTCCTCATCGGGATACTCTTTAATCGTGAAGTACACCTTATAGGCGTAGCCATTGGCGAGCAGCAGGCTATCCCAACTCTCCTTGCCGCCATACTTCTCCTGCATATACTCTTTCAGAAAGTGAAAAAAAACGCCGTGCATTACTCTGTTCCCGCTGCTGAATGAGGCGGGCGGGCCGCTCCGTTGCCCGCAGCCTGGGGTTGAACCTTAGGTTGGCTCAGCTCGATAGAGACGATAGCTGTTCTTGCCACCCACCTTGGCGCGATACATCGCGAGATCGGCATGGCGAATCAGTTCGCTGGCATCTGCCGAGTGGCGAGGAAAGAGGCTGACCCCGATACTGGCGGTGAGCTGCACTTTTTTTCCATCAATATCAAAAGGCTTAACCACCGCCTCTAGTACCTTTTCGGCGACGATTTGGTGATCCTCTTCGTTGGTGATCTCCACAAGAATGACAAACTCATCACCGCCGAAGCGTCCGATGCTGTCGGAGGTGCG
>SLIM01000137.1 GCA_007135625.1 Gammaproteobacteria bacterium | reverse complement strand
CTCACCCCTCGTATCTCACATCTCATTACCCTCACCCCTCGCCTCTCACCCCTCGTATCTCACATCTCATTACCCTCACCCCTCGCTTCTCACCTCTCGCCTCTCACCCCTCGCCCCTCGTATCTCACATCTCACCACCCTCGCCTCTCGCCTCTCACCCCTCGTATCTCACATCTCACCACCCTCGCCTCTCGCTTCTCACATCTCACCACCCTCGCCTCTCGCTTCTCACCTCTCACCTCTCGCCTCTCACCCCTCGCCCCTCGTATCTCACATCTCACTACCCTCGCCTCTCGCCCCTCGCCCCTCGCCCCTCGCATCTCGCCCCTCGCATCTCGCATCTTCCCCCCCCTTACCCATAACGCGACGGGCCGCCGTCGGGGCGACTGCGCCAGCGCCGATAGCTCCACTGGTACTGCTCTGGGCAGTGCCGCACACACTGCTCCACCCCTTGATTTAACGCAGTCGCCGCTACCAGTGCGTCGGCATCGGCTAATGCTGCGTCGCCGCGCATCGCGTGCAGACGAAACCCTGGCTTACCTTTGGTGCGCAGCGCGTAGAGATAGAGCACCGGCGCACCAGTTTTATGCGCCAAACGGTTTAACAGAACCATGGTAGATGCCGGGGTGGTAAAGAAGGGAGCGAAGACCCCCGCCTCTTTCCCCCCGGCCTTCGGCTCCTGATCGGGTAGAATGGTCACCATCTCCCCCTTGCGCAGCGCCTGCAAGAGCGCCCGCACCCCGCTCGGAGTGGCCGGAACCATGGTCGCCCCGCTGGAGGAGCGGCCAGCGACAATCAGCGCCTCCAGCTCCGCCTGACGCGGTGGGCGATAGAGCACTTTTAACGGTGCCACCTGGGTAAGAATATGGACTCCTACCTCCCAGTTACCGAGATGGGGAACCGCTAGAATCAACCCGCGCCCCTCTGCCAGCAACTGCTGCATCGTCGTCACACACGCACCACAGTCGATGCGCTGCCGCCACACCTCCGGCTCTCCCAACCAGATCGAGGGCATCTCCAGAAAAGTCGTGGCGCTCTCCACCAAACTACGCCGCGCCAACTGCCGCCGCTGGGCCGGAGACCACTCGGGAAAGGCCAAATCGAGGTTAATTCGGGTAGTCGCCCGGTTGCGATTGGGCAGCCAATAGAGCAGATGCCCGGTCACCCTGCCCAAGCCGCGACAGAGCGGCAGCGGCAGATGGGAGAGTAGCGTAACCAGGCGCAGGAGTAATCGTGAAGAGTTGCTCATGCTTCAATTATATACCTTAATCACTTGCGAGCAAATCTCCCCATCCACCAGGCGTGTGACCATCTGGTCGCCGCTGGCGATCTGCTCAATGCTACGCAGAATCGCTCCTGCGGGGTAGCGGTGGGTGATGGAGTAGCCCCGTCCGAGGGTAGCGAGGGGGCTGACGCTGTGCAGTTGGCGGGCGTACCCCGCCAACTGCATTTGGTGCTGTTGCAGGGAGCGGCGGATGGCGTGGTCGAGGCGCTTGGAGAGCTCTTGCAGATGGCGCTGGTGTTCGCGCAGTTGGCGCTGCGGGCGTTGTGCCTGGAGCCGCTGATCGAGGCGGGTGAGCTGCTCGGTGAGGTGTGCCAACTGACGCGGCAACCATCGGAAGAGCCGCTGCTCCAGCTCATCGAGCTTCTGCTGCTGGGTTTGTAGCCGCTGCAACGGGTGCTGCCGGGAGAGCCGCTGATCGAGGCGGGTGAGCTGCTCGGTGAGGTGTGCCAACTGACGCGGCAACCGTCGGGAGAGCCGCTGCTCCAGCTCATCGAGCTTCTGCTGCTGGGTTTGTAGCCGCTGCAACGGGTGCTGCCGGGAGAGCCGCTGCTCCAGCGGGAGCAGCGCCTGTCGGCGTTGCCGCAGGGTGGTGGTGAAGGCTGTCGCGAGGCGGCGTTGCAGGGTGTTTAGCCGCTGCTTCAGCTCCTCCCGATGGGGACTCGCCGCCTCGGCGGCTGCGGAGGGGGTGGCGGCGCGCAGGTCAGCGACAAAGTCGGCGATGGTGAAGTCGATTTCGTGGCCGATGGCGGCGATAATCGGGATCTCGGCGTGAAACAGGGCGTGGGCCAGCGCTTCGTCATTAAAGGCGGCAAGGTCTTCCAGCGAGCCGCCGCCACGGGCGAGAATCAGCAGGTCGCACTCCCGCCGCTGCTCGGCGAGTTGCACCATGCGGATAAGCTGGGCGGCGGCCCCTTCGCCCTGCACGGCGCTGGGGTAGATCACCACCGGGAGGGCCGGAAAGCGGCGCTTAAGAACGCTAAGAATATCGTGTAGCGCAGCACCGCTGGCGGAGGTGATCACGCCGATCTGATGTGGAAAAGCGGGGAGTGGCCGTTTGGCCGCAGCGGCAAACAGTCCGGCGGCGGCGAGGCGCTGTTTGAGGGCTTCCAGGGCGAGGCGCAGCGCCCCCTCTCCGGCCAGCTCTAGCGACTCTATGGTGAGTTGAAAGTCCCCACGCGGCTCATAGAGATTGACCCGAGCGCGAGCCACCACCCGCGCTCCGTTCTCTAACCGGAAGCGTAGCAGGGCACGCCGCGTCCGAAATAGGGCGCAGCGTACTTGCGCCTGGTGATCCTTGAGCGAGAAGTAGGCGTGGCCGGAGTGCGGCAGGGTGAGGTTGGAGATCTCCCCCTCGACCCAGAGCAGCGGGAAACGGCTCCCCAGGACTGCCCGTACCTCGGCATTGAGCCGGGTTACGCTGTAGATCGTGCGTTCCGGCAAGGGGACTAGTTCGAGAGGCTCCATCGGTTCTATCGGTTCCATCGGTTCACGCTCACGCATCGACATACAAGGAGATTAGTTCGAGAGGTTCCATCGGTTCCATCGCTTCACGCTCACGCATCGACATAACGCTGGTTATCGCCGATCCAGCGGCGAATCAGTGCTTGGGCCTGCTCCGGGCGCTGCTGCAAAAGCCGTTCGGCGGCGTTTTGAATCTCAGGGAGCAGCGCCTGGTCGCGCAGCAGGTCGGCGATGCGAAACTGCATTTCGCCGGTCTGGCGGGTGCCGAGTACCTCGCCCGGCCCGCGAATCTCCAGATCTTTTTGGGCGATTAAAAAACCGTCATTGGTTTCGCGCATAATCGCCAGGCGCTGGCGGCCCGCATAGGAGAGCGGCGGGTGGTAGAGGAGGACGCAGTGGCTCTGCTGGCTGCCGCGCCCGACCCGTCCGCGCAGTTGGTGGAGTTGGGCCAGTCCCAGGCGCTCCGGGTTTTCGATAATCATTAGGCTGGCGTTGGGGACATCGACCCCGACCTCAATCACGGTGGTGGCGACCAGGAGGTCGAGTTGGGCGCTTTTGAACGCCTCCATGACCTGCTCCCGTTCGCTGCTCTTCAGGCGGCCATGGGCCAGGCCGATGCGCAGCTCGGGGAGCTGTTCGGCGAGTTGGCGGTAGCTCTCTTCGGCGGCTTGGGCTTGCAGCAGCTCCGACTCTTCGATCAGGGTGCAGACCCAATAGGCTTGGCGGCCCTGGCGGCAGGCGGCGCGTACCCGCTCGATCACCTCTGCGCGGCGCTGGTCGGAGAGGGCGACGGTGGTGACCGGGGTGCGTCCGGGGGGGAGCTGGTCGATGGTGGAGAGGTCGAGGTCGGCGTAGGCGCTCATCGCCAGGGTGCGGGGGATCGGGGTGGCGGTCATAATCAGTTGATGGGGGGCCGCTCTCCCCTCCGCCCCTTTGTCGCGCAGGGCCATGCGCTGGTGAACGCCGAAGCGGTGCTGTTCGTCAACGATGACTAGGCCGAGGCGGTGGAAGTTGACATCGTGCTGAAACAGCGCGTGGGTGCCGATGAGCAGCGGCAGCTCACCGCTTTCGAGTTGGCCGAGCAGAGCCTTGCGCTCTCTCCCTTTGTGGCGTGAAGTGAGCCAGGCGCAGCGAAGATCGAGGGGGGTGAGCCACTGCCGGAAGTTGCGCAGGTGCTGTTCGGCGAGCAGTTCGGTGGGAACCATCAGGGCGACCTGGTAGCCAGCCTCCATCACGTCGAGGGCGACCATGGCAGCGACCAGGGTTTTGCCCGCGCCGACATCGCCCTGGGCGAGGCGCATCATGGGGTGGGGCTGGGCGAGGTCGTGGCGGATCTCTCCGATGACCCGCTGCTGGGCGCTGGTGAGGGGAAAGGGGAGCGACTGCTCCAGTTGGATCGCTAGCTGGCCGCTGCTCTGAATGATCGCTGCGGGGTGGGCGCGGCGCTGGCGGCGGGTGAGGCGGAGGCCGACCTGGTGGGCCAACAGCTCTTCAAAGGCGAGGCGCTGGCGGGCCGGGTGGTGGCCGCTGGAGAGTTGCGCCGGGGGGGTGTCGGGGGGCGGGCGGTGGAGGGTCTGGAGCGCCTCGACCAGTCCCGGCAGGTGGTGCTGTTGCCGCAGTTCGTCGGGGAGCAGGTCGCGCAGTCCCCAGTGGCTGCGGGCGAGGACGGCGAGGGCTTTGTCGGTGAGCTTGCGCCAGGTCCGTTGGTGCAGTCCCTCGGTGGTGGGATAGATCGGGGTAAGACTCTCCTCCAGCTCGAAAGTCCGCTCCTGGTGAAGCGGGGCGCACTCGGGGTGCACCATCTCCAGGGTGCGAAAGCCTTGGCGGACATCACCGTAGCAGCGCAGCGGGGTGCCGGGGGTGAAGAGCTGCTGCTGGCTGGGGGTGAAGTGAAAGAAGCGCAGGGTCAAGCTGCCGCTGGTGTCGCGCAGCGAGACCAGCAGCGAGCGGCGACGGCCTTGGTGGAGGGTGGTCTCGACAATCTCCCCTTCGATCACCGCTTGGTCGCCGTTGCGCAACTCGCCGATGGGGGTGAGGCGGGTGCGATCCTGGTAGCGTAGCGGGAGGTGAAAGAGCAGGTCTTGCAGCGAGCGAATGCCGAGTTTTTCCAGGCGCATGGCGGTGCGCGGGCCGACTCCGCCGAGGGATTGCACCGGGACGCGGGCAAGGGCATCGCTGGCAGGCTGGAGAGGGGGGTTGGCCATCGCTAGTCGGGGAGCTGAAGCGGGCGGCGGTCGAAACCGAACTCGGCGTGGTCGTGCAGCGGGGTGTAGCTCCAGCGGGCGAGCAGTTCGCTGAAGTGGCGGCGCGGAATGGTCTCGGCTCCGAGACGGATGAGGTGCTGGGAGTGGATCTGGCAGTCGATGAGCTGGCCGCCGAGTTGCTGGAGATGGAGGGTGAGCTGGGCAAGGGCGATTTTGGAGCTGTCGCGTTGGCGGCTGAACATCGACTCGCCGAAGAAGACGCAGCCGAGGCGTACCCCGTAGAGTCCGCCGATCAGTTGCTGGTCAGCCCAGATTTCGACGGAGTGGGCGAAGCCGTGGCGGTGGAGGCGTTCGTAGGCGAGGCGCATTTCGTGGGTGATCCAAGTTCCCGGTTCGCGGGGGCGGGGGGCGGCGCAGGCGCGAATGACTTGGTTGAAGGCGCGGTCGATGGAGATTTGGTAGCTGCGGTTGCGCATCGCTTTGCGCAAGCTGCGGTTCATCCGCATCCGCTCCGGGAAGAGGACGGTGCGCGGATCGGGTGACCACCACATAATCGGCTGGCCTTGGTTGTACCAGGGGAAGATGCCGTGGTGGTAGGCGTTGAGTAAACGCGCTGGCGAGAGGTCTCCGCCGAGGGCGAGCAGTCCGTTGGGTTCGCGCTCGGCCTCTTCGACCGGCGGAAAGGGGCTGTGGCTGTTGTCGGGGTTGAGCAGATAGAGGCTCATGGTTTGGTTGTTAAGGGTTTAAGGGTTTAAGGGTTAAGGGTTAAGGGTTAAGGGTTAAGGGTTAGGGTTTGGGGTGTTTGATGAATCCGTGCGGTTACCAGGGGGGGCGTTCGGGGTCTTCGGGTTGGGCCATGCGCTGGCGCAGTTTGGTGCGCTGCTGGCGGTAGTTTTCGCCGTCGCCATAGTCGAAGAAGTGGGGGTACTGGCTGTGGGGGTCTTTGATCCGCTGGGCATGTTTGATCGGACACCAGTGGCGTTCGGTGCGGGCGGCTACTTCGCGGGCGAGGGCAAACAGGCCGTTGGCGTAGCCGCAGTAGATGCAGTTGAGTTTTTCGATGGCGTTGAGGTAGGCGAGCTGG
Source organism: Gammaproteobacteria bacterium (assembly GCA_007135625.1). Taxonomy (GTDB): domain Bacteria; phylum Pseudomonadota; class Gammaproteobacteria; order Chromatiales; family Chromatiaceae; genus SLIM01. The sequence continues at coordinate 24,961 of SLIM01000137.1, read as the reverse complement.
TGGCGGTCGATGACGATGTAGTCGGAGCGCTTGGCGCGGGGGATGGCGTAGGCGCGAAAGTAGATCGCCTGGTAGAGAAAGAGCATCAGATCGAGCAGCAGCAGCGGCAGCAGCATGGCGTAGATGACCGGGGCGAGGGCGAGATCACGCAGCCGGGCATGGATAATAAAGCGCCAGAGGCTGGTTTTGAGCTGGCGGTGGGTCTCAATGACCTGCTGCTCAAAGCGGACTTTACGCGCTTCCAGATGGTAGCGAAAGGTGGCGCGGCGCTGCTCGAACTCCTCTTCGAGTTCATTTTGCAGTTGGCTAATGCGCTGGCGCAGCTCGTGGATGCGTTCGTTCACGGTTTGTAGCGGCAGTTGGGGTTGGTGCAGTGGCCGAAGATGTAGAGCAGGTGGGAGTCGATGTGAAACCCCTGCTGTTCGGCTATGTTACGCTGTCGCTGTTCGATCTCTTCGTCGATAAACTCGACCACCCGGCCACACTCATTGCAGATAATATGGTCGTGGTGTTTGCCCTGATTCAGCTCGTAGACCGAGGTGGTGCCGTCAAATTGATGGCGGTTGATCAGATTGGACTTTTCAAACTGTCCGAGAACCCGGTAGACGGTGGCGATGCCGACCGTCTCCCCCTGCTCCAGCAGCCGCCGGTAGACCTCTTCGGCGCTGAGGTGCGCCTCCGGGTTCTGTTGCAGCAGATCGAGAATCAGTCGCCGGGGCTGGGTGGCGCTCAGTCCGGCACGCTTCAAGTCATTGTCATTCATGGCTGTTTCACAGTATCTTCAGAGGTGCTGCGGGGGAAGACCACAACTTCGCGTAACGCGGGGGTCAGGCCGATCTCGTCACCTACCTCATAAGGAAAATGACTGGGGGCCGGGCAGAGTAGCTCCGTCCCCCCCTTCAGGCGTACAGTATACAGATATTCCGCTCCACAGTAACGGCGTGCGACCACCTGCCCACGAAACGGCCCCTCTTCGCCGGGGATCAGATCATCGGGGCGGAGCAGTACATCCACCGCACCGCCGCTGTGCGACAGCGGCGGGGTGCTGGTGGTAAAGCATCCCAGCTCGGTCTCGACCTGGCGCTCGTTGCGCAGCAGCCCCGGAGCGAAGACCCCGCGCCCGATAAAGTCGGCGACGAAGCGGTGCTGGGGGGCGTGATAGATCGCGTAGGGGGTGTCCCATTGCAACAGTTGGCCATGGTACAACACCCCGATGCGTTCGGCTACCCCAAGCGCCTCCTCCTGGTCGTGGGTGACCATCAGCCCGGTGACCCCTTCGCGTCGCAACACCTCGCGCACCTCGCTGGCGAGCTGTTCGCGCAGCTCGGCATCGAGGCTGGAGAAGGGTTCGTCGAGGAGCAGCAGTTGCGGCTTGGGGGCGAGGGCGCGGGCGAGGGCGACCCGCTGCTGCTGTCCACCGGAGAGTTGGTGGGGGTAGTGGCGTGCGATACCGGGCAGACCGATCAGGCTCAACAGCTCGCTGACCCGCTGGCGGCGCTCTTCGCGCCGTTGTCGGCGCAGTCCGAAGGCGATATTATCCTCTACCGTAAGATGGGGAAAGAGGGCGAAGTCCTGAAATACCATGCCGATTCGGCGACGCTCGGGCGGCTGGGTGTAGCCGACCCGACTGACCTGCCGCCCATGCAGCTCAATCTCGCCGCTGGTCACCGGCTCAAATCCGGCGATAGCGCGTAGCAGGGTCGATTTGCCGCAGCCGCTGGGGCCGATCAGGCAGCCGAGATCCCCCCCTTCGAGGGTAAAACAGACCCGCTTCACCACTTCGTTGCGACCGTAGGCGACGGAAACCTCAGAGAGTTGTAGCTGTACGCTCATGCTATGTCCGTTTGCTGGTAATCGAGTAACTCAAAATCAAGATTGGAATCAGGCCGGCAATGACAATGGCAACCGCCGGCACCGCAGCGGCCTGGAGCTGCTCATCGGAGGCGAGTTCGTAGGCGCGTACCGCCAGCGTATTGTAGTTAAAGGGGCGCAGCACTAAGGTCGCCGGCAGCTCCTTGAGGACATCGACAAAAACCAGCAGCAGCGCGGTGAAGAGCGAGCCGCGCAGCAGCGGCAGGTGGACTCGCAGCAGGGTGAATCCCTGACTCGCGCCGAGGCTACGCGCCGCTTGGTCGTAGGTCGGTTTGATCTTGAGCAGACCGCTCTCCACGCTGTTGAGCGAGACCGCCAGAAAGCGGGCGACATAGCCAAACAGCAGCGCCACCAGGGTACCGGAGAGGAGCAGGCCGGTGGAGTAGCCGAAGGTCTCGCGTGCCCAACTGTCGAGGGTATTATCAAGCGCGGCGAAGGGGATCATCACCCCAACGGCAATAACTGTGCCGGGGATCGCGTAGCCCATTCCGGCGGTGCGTACCGTCGCCTGCATTAACGGCGTGGGGTGGAGACGTTTGCCGTAGGCCAGCAGCAGTGCAATGAGCAGTGCCAGCAGTGCCGCTATCGCCGCCAACTGCATACTGTGGCGCAGTAGCCGCAGAAAATCGGGTTCGAGGAAAGCATCGGCCTGCGCCCAGCCCCACCAACCGAGCTGGGCGAGCGGAATGAAAAAGCCAAACAGCAGCGGTAACAGGCAGACCAGAAATGCGCCGACGGCCTCCCAGCGGCGCAGCGGGTAGCGGGCGAAACCCCCGCCAGTTTTGTTGTCGGTGTGGTGGTAACGCGCCTTGCGCCGCGACCAGCGCTCCAGCACGATGAGGATAAAGACAAAACTGAGTAGCAGCGCCGAGAGTTGCGCGGCGGCGGCGACATCGCCCATGCCAAACCAGGTGCGTAAAATCCCGGTGGTAAAGGTAGAAACCCCGAAGTAGTGGACAGTACCGTAGTCGGCGAGGGTCTCCATCAGCGCCAGCGACAGCCCGGCGATAATCGCCGGGCGGGCCATCGGTACCGCCAGACGAAAGAAGGTAGACCACGGGCCGTGGCCAAGGCTGCGGCTCACCTCCAGCACGGCGGTCGATTGCTCCAGAAAGGTGGCGCGGGTGAGCAGGTAGACGTAGGGGTAGAGAACCAGCGAGAGCATCACAATGGCACCGCCGAGGGAGCGGATTTCGGGGAACCAGTAGTCGCCGTAGTCCCAGCCGAACCAACTGCGCAGCGTGCTCTGCACCGGTCCGCCGACCTCCAGCAGACCGGTGTAGGTGTAGGCGATGATGTAGGCGGGCAATGCCATCGGCAGCAGTAGCGCCCAGGCGAAGAAGCGGCGACCGGGAAAGTTGCACATGGTGGTGAGCCAGGCGCTACTGACCCCCATGAGCAGGGTGCCAACCGCCACGCCGAGCATCAGCCAGAGGGAGTTGGCGATGTAGCTCTTGAGTACGGTGTCCGCAAGGTGGCTCCACACCTCCGCCGAGGGTTCGAGCAGAAAGGCGACCACCGTGAGCAGCGGCAGACTGAGCAGCAGTGCGATGGGAACGGTGGTGAAAATCCAGAGGGAGGGACGGCTCATCAAGGGGTGGGGCGTTCGCTATTTGTGGCTGTTGGAGAGGGCAGTATAACCGATAACGCCGGGTAGAGGCTAGCGGAGTAGGAACAAGAATCACTCCTGCGGGCAGAGGAGAGCAGACCGCGTGTAACGCACGGCGTATTTCTCCAAATTCTTGGTGGTATGTATGTCGCGGTCATGGGAAGCCGCTTACGAGGCAAAACTGACTATTTACCTTTTTTGTATGAAAATACTTGGGATTTATTATCAATATTGATTTCCCCTGTATAACGGACAATACTCCCAAAAGTAGCAAAAACTTGTTAATTTGAAGACCATTCGAATTGAAGCCATTGCATTACATTTGTATCAATGATGCGATATTCCCTATTTTTACCCTTTGTTACTGTGTTTCAAAGCTAACGACCAAACTCTCCGGCAGCAATGGATTGCAGCGGAATTGCCGTCCGATGTAGCGCCTTGTTAGGGCATTGTTTGACCATGCTTCCACAATTCATATTCACTGATATCAATCTCGCTATTCCAGACTACAGCAAACCCACCTTGCTCGACTTTTACCGCTTTGAACAACGCTGGATCTTTCAAGGGTGCGAACATATCTTTGTTTAGGAGCGGAGAGACATCATATTTTTTCATTTCGTTATTATCAAACTCAACCATCAAAGTGTGATTGTCGATTGCTGATGCTGATTTAATTCTCGGATATTGCATTGCTTACTCCAAAGGTGGCAATTTGTGGAATTCTTGAGAATCCCACATTTTTTTATTTCATCTTTAATGGCTGCTTTTTACGATCACCCTTAGCTAGCCTAACATTTTTTCAAAACCCATAAGCTTTGTCAACCGGTTTTTGCCCCATCAGCCCCTGGTTCACTCCCTGCGTGGAGAACCTACCGACTAGGAAAATGAGAAGCGTAGCTTCCCAGCGGTACGCTCTGGGATCAGCCGCCCCTCTGCCCTCTGCCCTCTGCCCTCTGCCCACAAAAAACGCCCCCGCAGGGGCGTTCTTCATCACCGCGCCGGAGAAGCGCTTAGAGGCTGTAGTACATATCAAACTCAACCGGGTGGGTGGTCATCCGCAGGCGGGTCACCTCATCCATCTTCAGGGCGATGTAGCCGTCGATCAAGTCATCGGTAAAGACCCCGCCGGCGGTCAAAAAGCCCCGGTCGGCATCGAGTGCCTCCAGCGCTTGGTCGAGGCTGTGGCAGACGGTGGGAATCGACTTGGCCTCTTCGGCGGGCAGGTCGTAGAGATCCTTATCCATCGCATCGCCAGGGTGGATCTTATTGAGAATGCCATCCAGACCGGCCATCATCATGGCGGCGAAAGCGAGGTAGGGGTTGGCGGTTGGATCGGGGAAGCGAACTTCAACGCGGCGACCTTTGGGGTTGCTGACCCAAGGAATACGAATCGACGCAGAGCGGTTGCGGGCGGAGTAGGCGAGCATTACCGGGGCTTCGAAGCCCGGCACCAGCCGCTTGTAGGAGTTGGTCGAAGCGTTCGTGAAGGCGTTAAGGGCGCGGGCGTGCTTAATGATGCCGCCGATGTAGAAGAGCGCGGTCTCGGAGAGGCCGCCGTAGAGGTTGCCGGCGAAGATGTTTTCGCCCCCCTTGGCCAGCGACTGGTGAACGTGCATTCCGGAGCCGTTATCGCCGACCAGCGGCTTGGGCATGAAGGTCGCGGTTTTGCCGTAGGCGTGGGCGACATTTTGGGTGACATACTTCTGAATCTGCACCCAGTCGGCCCGCTCGACCAGGGTGGAGAAGCGGGTGCCGATTTCGCACTGACCGGCGGTGGCGACTTCGTGGTGGTGGACCTCAACCGGAACTCCCATCTCCTCCATCGCCAGACACATCGCGGCGCGAATGTCGTTAAGCGAATCGACTGGCGGCACCGGGAAGTAGCCCCCTTTGACCGTGGGACGGTGTCCCATGTTGCCATCCGGATAGACCCGCTCGGAGTTCCAGTCCGCCTCTTCGGAGTCGATCTTGACCATGCAGCCGCTCATGTCGGCGTTCCAGCGCACATCGTCGAAAATGAAGAACTCCGGCTCAGGACCAAAGAAGGCGGTGTCGGCAATGCCGGTCGATTGCAGGTAGGCTTCGGCCCGTCTGGCGACGGAGCGGGGGTCGCGCTCATACCCCTCCATGGTGGAAGGCTCCAGGATGTCGCAGCGCAAGATCAGGCTGACCTCATCGGAGAAGGGATCGAGCACGGCGGTGCTGGCATCGGGCATCAGCACCATGTCCGACTCGTTAATTCCCTTCCATCCGGCAATGGAGGAGCCGTCAAACATCTTGCCCTCTTCAAACATGGCTTCGTCAATGGTGTGGGCAGGCATCGAAACGTGCTGCTCCTTACCACGGGTATCGGTAAAGCGCAGATCGACAAACTTGACATCATGCTCTTTAATCATATCCAAAACATTCGAGGACATAGACACTCTCCAGGCGATTGGTAGATCGAGGGGTTGGGGTGGCGATCAGCTACAGGTGACCGCCAGGTTGCTCCCTGCCTGCCCGAGCGGCGGGCAGTTACGGGTTGGTTCGACAGTGAGTTTAGCAACAAGTGTGCCGAACCGAAATAGATGGCTTTCCCTTGGAAAGGTAGCGGCCATCCCCCGCAGGAGTACTTGCGCAGTTTCGGTGCAAACGGGGTATGAGGTCAACGAATTTTTTGCAGTGGGTGAGATTGGTCGTGTATTGCACCTAAATCGGGCGCTGCGCACCAAATAAGTGCAGCGGCGGGAGCTTGCGGCTTCAGCCGGTCGCCCCCCTCTCTTCTTGGCTACAAAAACTCTTGGCTACAAAAACAACTCCCTACTCTTGAGCGGGCGTTCTCCCAAATAGTGTTGCAAAAGGGTGCGCATCAGTTGCCGGGCCTGCTGGCGCTCTTCGCGGCCCAGCTCTCGCCGCCCGCCGGCGAGGGCGAGCAGGGTGCGGCCACGCACGGCGGCGGGGCGGTCGGCGGTGGTGGGGAGTGCCCCCTCTTCAATCGAGTAGTGGTACCAGCTCTCTGCCTGTAGCGGCTCTTGGCTGCCGAGCAGGCGGTCGAAGGTGGGCGCGTAGCCCAACTGCTGCAAGAGGATCATTTCAAAGCGGCGCAGGGTCGGCTCTAGCGCCTCCTGCTCGACCAACTGCTGCAGGGCGCTGGCGTAGTGGTGGTAGAGCGGCGGGTGGGGGTCGTGGCGCGGCAGCAGGCGCACCAGCAGCTCATTGAGGTAGAAGCCGCAGTAGAGGCGGCGGGCGCGGAGTGGCAAGGCGGCGCGGTCGGCTTCGCTGTGGATGAGGGTCTTGACCTCGCCGCCCCCGCTTAGGCGGATCAAGAGCGGTTGAAAAGGTTGCAGCAGAGCGCTCTGGGAGCGCCGAGGGGCAACCGCCCCTTTGGCCAGTGCCGGCAGTCGCCCCAGCTCCGGGGCAAACAGCTCCAGCAGCAGGCTGGTGTTGGAGTAGGGCCGCCGGTGCAGGATGTAGGCCGGATGGAGGGTGTCGCGGGACAAGGCGCGGGCGATCCGCTACTCCGAGTAGCCGAGGCGGGCGAGGGCCTGTTCGTCGCTCGACCAGCTCTTTTTAACCTTCACCCACACCTGAAGAAAAACTTTGCGTCCGAAGAAGCGCTCCATCTCCAGCCGGGCGTGGGTTGCCGCTTCGCGCATCGCCTCCCCCCCCTTGCCGATCAGAATCGCCTTCTGCCCCGGCTTTTCGACCCAGACCAGGGCGTGGATGCGGTAGAGTTCCCCCTCCTCTTCAAAGCGCTCGATCTCGACGGTAAGAGCGTAGGGGATCTCTTTGGCGTAGCGGCGGGTGAGCTGTTCGCGCACCAGTTCGGCGGCGAAAAAGCGCTCGCTGCGGTCGCTGAGCTGGTCTTCGGGGAAGATCGCCTCGCGTTCGGGCAGTTGGGCGATCATCTGCTGCTCCAGTCCGCCGAGCTGGCCATTTTTGCGGGCCGAGATGGGGACTACGGCGATAAAGTTGTGGTCACTGGCGTGCGCTTGCAGGTAGGGGAAGAGCGCTTCACGCGGATGGACGAGATCGACCTTATTGACCACCAAAATCGTCGGCAGGCCGCTCTGCTGGACGATCTCCAGCACCCGGGCATCCTCTTCGCCCCAGCGTAGCGCCTCGACCACGAAGAGCAGCAGATCGACATCGGCGAGTGCCGAGTGGGCGGTGCGGTTGAGGTGGCGGTTCAGGGGCTGGTCGCCGCGCAGGTGGAGTCCGGGGGTATCGACGCAGATCAGTTGCGCCTGGTCGCTGGTCGTAATGCCGAGGATGCGGTGGCGGGTGGTCTGCGGCTTGTGCGAGGTGATCGCTAGCCGTTCGCCGATCAGGCGGTTAAGGAGGGTCGATTTGCCGACGTTGGGGCGCCCGATTAGGGCGACGAAGCCGGTACGAAAAGGGGTTTTTGGTTCGCGGGTCATTGCGGGTGCGAGTTGCTCATTGCAGTTGTTCTAGCAGGGCCAGTGCGGCGGCTTGTTCCGCTTTGCGGCGGCTGCTGCCGGATGCGGTGGTGGTGCGCTCCAGATCGGGGATTTGACAGCGCACCGTGAAGTTCTGGCGGTGCGGCTCCCCTTCGATCTGAGTGACCTCATAACTGGGTAGGGAGAGGCGCTGCGCTTGCAGGAACTCTTGCAAGCGGGTTTTGGGGTCTTTGAGAGTGCCTCCCGAGGAGAGGGTGTGGAGTCGCTGTTGCAGCAGCCGCCGGATGGTGGCGCGTGCCGCCTCTAGCCCGCCATCGAGGTAGATGGCGGCGAAGAGTGCTTCCAGGGCATCGGCAAGAATGGAGGTGCGGGTGTGGCCGCCGCTGCGCAGTTCGCCGGGGCCGAGGCGCAGGTAGTCGCCCAGTTGGATGGTCTGCGCCACTTTGGCGAGGGTGTCGCCCTTGACCAGGGCCGAGCGCTGGCGACTCAGATCCCCCTCTCCGGCACGCCCGTGCAGGTGGTAGAGCTCTTCGGCGATGACAAAGCCGAGGACTGCGTCGCCAAGAAACTCTAGCCGCTCGTTGTTGTGGCTGCCGACGCTGCGGTGGCTTAATGCCCGCAGCAGCAGTTGCGGGTCATTGAAGCGGTAGCCAAGGAGTCGCTGAAGGGTATCGAGTGAGGACTTCAACGGGCGTCGAGTTCCACCTGGTGGTCAAAATAGGCCGCTGCGTGTAGGTTGCCGATCACCTGCCGTTCATCCACATAGTTCAGCCGAATGACAAAGGTATTCCCTTCACGGGTTACTGTGATGTCATCCCGTTTAATGGCGGTGACGTTATTGACCGTCAGCCGCCGCTGCAGCCGGTCGTAGATCTCGGCGCGATTGACCTGTACCATCGAGGTATCTTCAGCAACTCCCTTGAGGGCGGCGCGAATCGTCCAGTTGTCGGCGTAGATCGGGCTGATTTTGAGACCGATGTAGAGGATAAATAGAAACACCCCGATTAAAAAAAAGATGGTGACCAGGGAGAGGCCTCGCTGTTTTTTCATGGAATCCTTCATGGGAAATAATCTCCTGTTCATGGACGTAAATAGCGTGAGAGGGCTGTATCATGCGAGCAGACAGACGGTGCTGCCCTGCTGCACGCTGCTCTCTCCTCTCTGTACTGCCTGCTGCTTCAGGCAGTGGTCAAAGCGGCAGCGGCTCATGATTACCGATCCGTCACCGTTGGTCAATGGTTATCTTCTGGGGTTCAACGAATCGCGCTGCCGATGCGCTCCCAGGCAATCGGAAAACCGGGAAGTCGGGAGTCCCAGTTCATCCAGATGGCAAACGCCCGTCCCGCCAGATGCTCTTCGGGTACCAACCCCCAGCAGCGGCTGTCGTTGGAGTTGTCGCGGTTGTCACCGACCATAAAGTAGTGACCTTCGGGGATGACAATCGGTTCTTTGGCCAGCACCTGACAGGCTGCTGGAAAATCGGGAACCATGGGGTTGATCAGGATGCGATACTCGGCATCTTCTGCGTTCTTTTCGATATGCTCCAAGGCACCGGTCATGCTGCTGCCGGAGCCGATGCCGATGTAGATTCCGAGCGGGGTCTGCACCGCTGGCTGACCGTTCACCAGCAGGGTTTTGCGCCGGTAGGAGAGGGTGTCGCCGGGGATGGCAACGACCCGCTTGATGTAGTCGATGCGGGGGTTTTCCGGGTAGCGGAAGACTACGACATCGCCGCGCTGCGGTGACCCGAGATCAATAATCCTTTTGTTGATCACCGGGAGGCGAATGCCGTAGGCGTATTTGTTTACGAGGATGAAGTCGCCGATCAGCAGGGTTGGCATCATCGAGCCGGAGGGGATGCGGAACGGCTCAATCAGAAAGGAGCGCAGGATCAGCACGATGAGGATCACCGGAAAAAAGGAGCGGGAGTACTCCACCAACAGCGGTTCACGGGCGTTACCCCGGTCACGACGCTTGGGGGCGAAGAATAGGCTATCGAGCAGCCACACCAGGCCGGTAACGAGGGTCAGCAAGACCAGTAGGGTAGGAAAATCAAAGTACATGGTTTTGGTTATATTCCTAACTTATCAAGTAAATAGGTTCTCATGGGAGGCGCGGCAGGTTCAGGACTCTTTCCCTACCTTCAGCACTGCAAGAAACGCATCCTGGGGGATCTCGACCCGCCCAACCTGCTTCATCCGCTTCTTGCCGGCCTTTTGCTTCTCCAACAGTTTGCGCTTGCGGCTCGCGTCGCCGCCGTAACACTTGGCCGTGACGTTTTTACGCAGCGCCTTCACCGTAGTGCGAGCGATCACCTTGCCGCCGATGGCCGCTTGAATCGCCACCTCAAACATCTGGCGGGGGATGATCTCTTTCATCTTGACACAGAGATCCCGTCCCTTTGACTCTGCGTTGTTGCGGTGGACGATGAGCGACAAGGCATCGACCTTCTCGCTGTTAATCAGGATATCGAGTTTGACCAGGTCGGCAGGAGCGAACTTTTTGAATTCATACTCAAAAGAGGCGAAGCCACGACTGACCGACTTAAGGCGGTCGAAGAAGTCGAGGACTACCTCATTCATCGGTAGCTCGTAGTGGAGCTGCACCTGTCCGCCGAGGTACTGCATGTTCTTCTGGGTACCCCGTTTCTCAATACAGAGATTGATGATATTTCCCAAGTAGTCCTGCGGGGTGAGGATGTGGGCATCAATGATCGGTTCGCGAATCTCCCGAATCTTGCTCGCATCGGGCAGGTCGGCAGGGTTGGCGATCTGCACCACCTCGCCGTTGCTCCCCTCCACCTCATAAACCACGGTTGGCGCGGTGGTGATCAGGTCGAGGTCATACTCCCGCTCCAGCCGCTCTTGGACGATCTCCATGTGGAGCATCCCGAGGAAGCCGCAGCGAAAGCCGAAGCCGAGGGCCTGCGAGGTCTCCGGCTCAAAGTGAAGGGCGGCATCATTGAGCTTGAGCTTGTGCAGGGCATCGCGAAAATCTTCATAATCATCGGAGCTGACCGGGTAGAGTCCCGAAAAGACACGGGGGCGCATCTCGGCAAATCCCGGCAACTGGGTGCTGGCCCGTCGGTCGGCGTGGGTGATGGTATCCCCTACCGGCGCTCCGTCGATCTCTTTAATCCCGGCGATGACAAAACCGACCTCTCCGGTCGATAGCTCATCGCGCTTAATCCGCTTCGGCGAAAAGACCCCCAGCTCATCGACCAAGTGGGTCCGCCCGGTGGACATGACCCAGATCTTCTCCTTGGGGCGCAGCACCCCGCTGACCACCCGAATCAGCGAGATCACCCCGACGTAGCTATCGAACCAGGAGTCGATGATCAACGCCTGCAACGGGGCGCTGGCATCGCCTCCGGGCGGCGGAATGCGCTGGATTAGCCGCTCCAGCAGTTCGGGAATGCCGACCCCGGTCTTGGCGCTGACCCGAATCGCGTCGCTGGCATCAATGCCGATAATCTCCTCAATTTCGGTGATCACCCGCTCCGGCTCGGCGGCCGGCAGATCGACCTTATTGAGTACCGGCACCACCTCCAGCCCCTGCTCAATGGCGGTGTAGCAGTTGGCGACACTCTGCGCCTCTACCCCTTGTGCGGCATCCACCACCAGCAGCGCCCCCTCACAGGCGGCCAGCGAGCGCGAGACCTCGTAGGAGAAGTCTACATGGCCGGGAGTGTCGATAAAGTTAAGCTGGTAGCGGTTGCCATCGGCAGCGGGGTAGTAGAGGGTGACACTCTGCGCCTTAATGGTAATCCCCCGCTCACGCTCCAGATCCATGGAGTCGAGTACCTGTTCGGCCATCTCCCGCTGGCTCAGACCGCCACACACCTGGATAAAGCGGTCGGCTAGGGTCGATTTGCCGTGGTCAATATGGGCAATAATCGAAAAGTTACGAATATACTGTAATTCGGTCATACCAAGTAACAAAAAAACCTGTGCGTTGTGGCGATCAATATGCGGAGTCGCAGCCGGGATGCTTAAGCGCATAATGATACCTTAAAATAGCCACCACCGAAACTGCGAAGAGACGATTTTTTGGATTTTTTGTCACTTGTTGCACCGATACAACAAAAAACTCCCCTAGCGCACCGCCGCACCAGGCGGGCGCAGTGCCAGCCACCCCCACAATAACACATGGGGAAGAGTCAAGGCCGCCAACCCGATAAATAACACCTGCACTAGCGACTGCTCCAGCGCTACCCCCTCCAGCCGCTGTAGCCAGCCCAGCGCCAGCAGTGCCGCTGCCAGACTCAGGGCGGTCGGCCACAGCGCCGCCGCCAGCCACTGCCGACCGGCCAGCCCCGGCAGCAGCGGCGGCAGCAGCAAGATCGAGCGCGGTGCATGGAGGAGTGCGAAGTAGAGGGCAAAAGCGGCTAGCGGCGGCAGTTGCCAAAACAGCAGCAGTAGCGCCAGCAGCTCGGTCACTACCCGCCACGCCCTCCCCCGTGCGGCGAGCCATAGCGTCGCCAGCAGCGCCGCTGCCCAGAGCGGCAGTAGCCGCTGCAAGCTACTCACCGCCTGCTCTGCCGCCACCACCGGCACCAGCCAGGAGAAGAGCTCCAGCGCCTCGGCGCTATGCAGCCCAGCGACCAGACAGAGTGGCGCACCGCCCCGCGCCACCCCCTCCAGCCCCCCCGCCAGCCGCCCGCTGAGGAGTCGGTCGGTCACGCCGAAGTGAAACCAGGAGATCAGGAGAAAAATCCCGAACATCCAACCGGGAAAAAATCGCCACAATCCCACCACCAGCAGCGCCACCGCCGCATAGAGCGCCATCCACCAGCGCCAGCGCCTCCCGAGCCGCCGCAACAGCAGCACATCGAGCGCCCCGTGGGGCAGTCCGCTCACCACCAGCAGCACCAGCAGCGCCAGCATGTGGCTCATACTCGGCGGGGCGACCCACCACGCCAGCAGTAGCGCCAAGGCGACCACCGCGAGAAATAGATTCGACAGCAGCGGCAGCTCCTCGCGCATCCCCCGGCAGCTCATGAGAGCCAACGATTCACCCGCCGCAGCGCGGTCAACGATAGCCCCAGCGGCGGCAACGCCCGCACCACCTGCCACACATCCTGCGCACTCGGGCAGTCGGAGAGAAAGCGCACCAGCGCATCCCCTTCGCAGCGCTCAAACAGGCGCAACATCAGCTCCGGCACCGCCCCCGGATAGTCCAGCATCTGGCAGAGAAAGATACGGTCGAGCCACTCCAACCCCAAGCTACGCGGACGTGGCGGCTGCGCCCCCAACCCCTCCGTCGCCAGCCGTCGCAGATACTCCTCGGTCTGCCGCTGAATCGCCAAAAAAGCGTAGCCACTGCTCGGCTTGGCCGCTCCGCCCGCCAGCCCCAGCCGCCGCACCCCTGCGTGACAGAGCCGGGTCGGCGCGGTCAACATCGGAATCACCCCCTGCTCCTCTGACTCCACGGTAAAGCGCACCACCCCATGGCGCAGCCGTAGCCACTCCCGAAGGGTTGCGCGGTAGATCGTCGCATCCAGCGGCTCATGGGCAAAAAAGGTATCGGCCACATAGGCCAGATTGGGCTGCAACGGCAACATGTAGACGAAGTGAATGCCGCGTGACTGGTCGAGATCGAAATCCATCAGGGTCACGGTGTCGCAGTCAAAAACCTCTTCGCTGGTATAAATGTACTGCCCCAAAAAGTGCTGCAACAGCGCCGGATAGCGTCGGCTCATCAACGCTGGAGGGGGGCGGGTATCGACCACCCGCTCGGCGTGCGCCTCAGTCCCACAACTTAGTAGCAGCGAATGGCCAGTGGCCAACGGATCGATCCGCTCCACCCCGGTTCCCAGCTCCAGCCGCACCCCGGCGGTGCCGCGCACTATTCCGAGTGCCGCATGGTAAAACTCCCCCGCCGGGAGCAGGCAGTAGGGGTAGCGGCGACTCTCTACTACCACCTCCCGCCCTTGGTAGCAGAGCCGCCAGCGCCACCAGCGGCGAAACTCCAGCTCCTGCCACGGGTGTTCCTCCACCCCCCAGTAGCACCAACTGCGATCTTGTTGATACTCCGTGCGCCGCTCGTACAGGGCGACGGCGTTAAGGTCAAATCCTTGCCGCGCCAACCCTGCCGCTAGCGACAGCCCGGCACATCCTGCGCCAATGATGGCCAGCCGATCATTTCGCTGCATCGATCCTCCTTTGTCCATCATTTTTCCCATCATTTTTATGAATTTTTTGTCCTTCTCGCCAGAGCAACATCGCTTCACAGGGAGAGCGTGAGTCGCCCTTGGGGCGACAGGTGACCTGAAGAGCCGCCCACAGGGGGTGTCAGTTTCGACTCCCCCTCTCTCTTCTCTCTTTTCTCTCTCCTCCCCTCTCCCGCCTCCCCTCCCCTCTGGATCAATACCCCACTCGCCCCTCGATTTGGGCGTAGTCGGCAAAGAGTATCCGCCCCTCCTCCCGCAGGTGGTTGGAGAGGGGGATCGTCTGCGCCTCCGGGGGGCCGTGGAACTGCTGCCGAATCAACTGATCGGCAAAACCGATCTTTTCGGCATCCTCTCCGGTTGCGGCGTAGTAGATGCGCTCAAGCTGCGCCCAGTGGGCCGCCGCAAGACACATCGGGCAGGGTTCGCAACTGGTATAGAGCAGGCAGCCGCTCAAGTGGTAGTGGCCAAGACGGGCCGCCGCCCGGCGAATCGCCACCATCTCCGCATGGGCGGTGGGATCGGTATCGGCAATCACCCGATTCCAGCCGGTTGCAACCACCTCGCCGTGGCGCACAATCACCGCCCCAAACGGCCCGCCATCCCCCAGCAGCATCCCTTGGCGAGCGAGTGCCAAGGCTTGGTAGAGTCGTGCCTCGTCGTACATCTCCCCTCCCCCCGCTGTTCGCCTTAGCGCCCCCAGGAGTCACGCAGGGTAACGCTGCGATTAAACACCATACGTTGCGGGGTACTCTCTTTGAGATCGACGACAAAATAGCCCTCCCGTTCAAATTGGAAGCGGTCGCCGGGCTGCGCATGGGCAAGAGATGGCTCGACCATGCAGTGGCTCAGAACGCGCAGAGAGTCGGGGTTGAGGTGCTCCAGAAAGGAGTTTACGCTGCGATCCCCATCGGGGTTAGGGTGGCGAAACAGGCGATCATAGAGGCGGACATCGGCGTTGATCGCGTGACGGGCGGAGACCCAGTGAATCACCCCTTTCACTTTGCGCCCTTCGGGATTGGCTCCGAGAGTCGCGGGGTCATAGCTACAGCGCAGCTCAATGATCTCACCCTGCTCGTTTTTGATCACCCGTTGGCACGTAATCACATAGGCGTTGCGCAACCGCACTTCACCACCGGGGATCAGCCGTTTGTACCCCTTGGGGGGGATCTCCTCAAAGTCACTGCGGTCGATATAGAGTTCGCGACAGAAGGGGATGATGCGGCTGCCGAGGTCGCTCGCTTTGGGATGGTTAGCCACCGCTAGCTCCTCGACCTGCTCTTCCGGGTACTCTTCAATCACAACTTTAAGGGGATGAAGAACCGCCATGGCACGCGGTGCGGTGCGGTCGAGGTCTTCGCGAATGCAGGACTCCAACACTCCCATCTCAACGCTATTGTCAGCCTTGCTTACGCCGATACGGTCGCAAAACTCACGAATCGCCGCCGGGGTGAAGCCGCGTCGCCGCAGTCCGGCGAGGGTCGGCATACGCGGATCGTCCCAACCGACAACATGCCCCTCCTCCACCAGTTGGGTCAGTTTGCGTTTACTCACGACGGTGTATTGCAGATTGAGGCGGGCGAATTCGTACTGACGCGGAACAGAGGGTACCGAGCAGTGTTCAATCACCCAATCGTAGAAAGGTCGATGATCTTCAAACTCCAAGGTACAGATCGAATGGGTGATCGACTCCAGTGCGTCGCTAAGGGGGTGGGTGAAGTCGTACATCGGATAGATGCACCACTCCGCGCCGGTTTGGTGGTGAATCACCCCGTGGCGGATGCGATAAAGCGTGGGGTCGCGCAGGTTGATGTTGGGCGAGGCCATGTCGATCTTGGCACGAAGTACCTTGCTGCCATCGGGAAACTCACCCGCCCGCATTCTTTGAAAAAGATCACGGTTTTCCGCAATAGGACGGTTGCGGTAGGGGCTATCCCGCCCCGGCTCGGTCAGGGTACCGCGATAGCCGCGAATCTCCTCGGCGCTCAGTTCGCAGACGTAGGCCAGCCCCTTATCGACCAGCTCCATGGCGAAGCCGTAGAGCTGCTCAAAGTAGTCGGAGGCGAAGTAGGGGCGGTCGTGCCACTGAAAGCCGAGCCAGCGCACATCCGCCTCAATCGAGCGCACGAACTCCTCGTTCTCCTTGTGCGGGTTGGTGTCGTCGAAGCGCAGGTTGCAGCGGCCACCGGGGTAGTCGCGGGCAATGCCGAAGTTGAGGCAGATCGACTTGGCGTGACCGATGTGGAGATAACCGTTCGGCTCTGGAGGAAAGCGGGTGTGGACGCGCCCGCCATATCTCTCCGTCGCCAGATCGCGGTCGATAATCTGGCGAATAAAATTACTCGGTACGGTTTTTTGCTCCGGGGTGTTCATAGCGGTGTCGATCTGCCTCTAGGGTAAAACGCTGACTATATCAGAAGCTGGCGACGTTGTGCGACTGTTGCCGCAAACCCGGGCGTAAGAGGGAGAGGGTAAGTCGCTCGATGTGGAGTGGTGCGCTCTTCCTCTCTGCTTCTCTGCCTACAGCTATACCGCCCCAATCGCCTGCCGGTCGCGCTGTTCCCACATCTGACGGGCAAGATCTAGGGCCTGGCGCTGATCGGCAGCGCGTCCTAGGGTATGCAGCGCAATGGCGGCAGTCCCGACAACCGCCCCTTCGCCATACTCATCGTGAATCTCACCGCGCCACAGCCGCGCTAGATCAAGGATCTCCATATCCGCCTTCACATGTTTGCGGTGAAACAGTGCCGACCACTCCTGCTCCTGCGGCACCCCGTCGATCACGCTCTTCACCAAATTGGGCATGTCGGGGTTCCACTCGGTCTCGCCACCATCCCCTTTAATCACCGCCATACGCGGCTGGCCGAGCAGCAGGGCGGCCTGCTGGTGGTAGTCACGATACCCGGGATGGTGAATGCCTTGCATACTGCAAGGTGCATTCGCCGGATTGATCAGGCGCACAAAGGTGTTGACCGGAGAGCGTAGCCCGAGCAGTGGTTTTAGCTCCAGGATCTGCTGCAAGCGCGGCAGCAGCAGCGTGAGGGGGACATAGGAGAAGGCGTGGTCTCGCAGTTGGGTCACCATTTGGGAGCGGTCAGCGGCGACCGGCAGGCCGATGCGGCGCAGCGTCTCTTCGCTATAGACCCGCCCTGGGGTGTGGCCTCCGGCACCGTGCAGCAGAATGCGAATGCCGTTTTGCGCCAACAGCCAGGTGGTCAACAGAAACCAGGGGATGCGCCGCGCCTTGCCAGCGTAGGAAGACCAGTCGAGGTCGATGGGCGGAGTCTCGGCGGGGAGTTGCAGCAACTGGTTGGCGGCATCGACAAACCCTGCCAGCTCCTCGCCGCTCTCCTCTTGGTGGCGCATGAGCATCAGAAAGGCTCCCAGTTGCACCGGCTCGACCTCTCCGGCGAGGATCATGCGCATCGCCTCTGCCGCCTCCTCCCGCGTCAGGTTGCGCGATCCGGTTTTACCCTTCCCTAAAATACGAACATACTCTGCAAAGGGGTGTTCCCCCATAAACATGCTATTATCGGCCATCGCAAACTCCCGCTCTTGGTTTATTGGCTTTTCGGTTTATCGGTTTATCGGTCTAAAAATCTCTCTGAAAAGGCCGCGCCCTCGGTTGTCGGTTCCTCTCCCTCCCGCTGCGCTGCGCGCTCCGGCGAGATCGGTTGCACCAATACCCAAGGGGCGACCACAATCGCCCAAAACTGGGGAGAGGTTGCCGTCCAGTGGCGGGCATCCTCATCGGTCGCCGGAGCAATGGCTCCGCAGTGCAGCCAACTGGCGACCTGGTCGCGCCGATCCTCGGCAAAGGCTGCGGCCACTGCGACCAGATCCTCTGCGGCGGCGATACGCACCACCACTCCGCGCGCGAAGTGGGGCAGCAGCTCCTCCCAGCCGATGCGCCCACTCTCCAGGTTTAATTTAGCCCGCAGTAGCCGGGGGTCATGCGCTGCGTCCGGTGGTGGACGCGCCTCCTCGGTTGCCATCACTCTGCTCCCGCATCATGTGAAGAAAATTTTGTAGCCGGGCCGGGTGAATCTCCCCGGCGGCGACCGCCTCTTTGAGCGCACATCCCGGCTCTTGGTCGTGGCGGCAGTTGGCGAAGCGGCAACTGCCGAGGTAGTGGCGAAATTCGCGAAAACCCCACGCCAACTGCTCCCGCGTCAGCCCCAGCAGCCGAAAGCTGCGCACCCCTGGAGAGTCGATCAGCCGTCCCCCTGCGGGGAGCTGGTAGAGGGTCGTTGCCGAGGTGGTGTGACACCCCTGCCCGGTGGCGGCGGAGAGCCGCCCGACCTGCACCTCTAGGTCGGGGAGCAGGGCGTTAATTAGCGAGGACTTCCCAACGCCGGACTGGCCGACCAAAATGCCGGTATGGCCTTGCAAGGAGGCGCGCAACGGATCGAGACCATGCTCCAAGCGGGCGCTGACCGTGATCAAGGGGTAGCCGATCTGCAGATAGTGTGCATAGCGGGCGAGAAATGCCGCCTCGCCCTCGCCCAGCAGGTCGATTTTGTTAATCGCCAGGGTAGGGTTGACCCCCATGACCTCTGCCGAGAGCAGATATTGATCAATGAGATAATCAACCGGCTCGGGCTGGGGGGCGATGAGAATGATCAACTGGTCGATGTTCGCGGCGAGCGGCTTCTCCCGACCGCTAAAGTCGGGACGGGCGAGTACCGAGCTGCGCGGCAGGAGCGCGACAATCACCCCTTCGTCATCAGCCGACTGCTGCCACACCACCCGATCACCACACACCGGATGGCCGATGTTGGCACGCGAGCGGCAACGCAACAGTTCACGCTCTTCAGCGGCGACGATAAAGTGGTGACCGTAGCGCACCACCACCTCGCCCGCCCGCTCCGCTCCCTTCACCTCGCCCTCCGGCTCCTCCTGGGCCAAGCGCTGCCGCCGCTGCTCCTGGAGCTGCCCGATCCGCCCCCGCTGCTGCTGGCTCAGCCGTCGCCCGGCCACCGCTACTCGCTCCCGCCCCCTATTTCCGGGGTGGGAAAGTGATAGTAGCGGCGGTTGAGGTGGGCGGTTACCGTGTCGATCTCGGGATCAAACCAGCTCAATCCCAGCATTAACTCACAGTTACGCACCTGGGTG
Source organism: Gammaproteobacteria bacterium (assembly GCA_007135625.1). Lineage (GTDB taxonomy): Bacteria > Pseudomonadota > Gammaproteobacteria > Chromatiales > Chromatiaceae > SLIM01. The sequence continues at coordinate 5,796 of SLIM01000137.1, read as the reverse complement.
CGCAGTTCCGCTAGGGAGTTCATCCGCCGCTCGGGGCGACTGTAGGTCTCGCTGCCGTGGCAGCGGCTACACTGCTCCGCCAATAACTGCTCCGCCTCTTCAGCGGCTAACGGCAGCGCTGCCGCTGCGGCAACCACACCCGCCATCATGACTACTCGCAACACAACCATAATCATTCCTTTTTTAGATTCTGGATTATAAGCCAGGAAGAGGAGATCTCTCCTCTCCGCCCTCTCCGCCCTCTCCGCCCTCTCCGCCCTCTCTAGTCCTCTCTAGTCCTCTCCACTCCAGGAGCGCCGTTAACCCTCAATCTCCACCAGCAAGCGCTCGATTATCGCAAGGGAGTGCTGGTAGTAGCCGCCGCCAAAGAGGTTATAGTGATTAAGAACATGATAGAGATTATACAGCAACTTTCGGACCTGGTAGCCGGGGTCGATAGGGTTGATCTGGCGATAGGCGGCATAAAAGCGTGGAGAGAAGCCGCCAAATAGCTCAGTCATCGCCAGATCGGTCTCGGGGTCGCCGTAGTAGACCGCCGGATCGTAGATCACCGGCTCTCTTTGCGGGGTATAGGCCAAGTTACCGCCCCACAAGTCGCCGTGCAGCAGCGCCGGGCGGGGGTGGTGGGTGAGCAGTGCCGGGAGCTGTTGCAGCAGCCGCTGGCCGCGCGCCTCCAGCACCCCGCCAGCCAGTTGCAGTTGATAGCCGAGGCGACGCTGCCGCCAGAAGTCGATCCACCCCGCCAGCCAGCCGTTGGGTTGCGGGGTCGAGCCGATGGTGTTATCCCGCTGCCAGCCAAAGCGCGGAGCGTGGCAGCGGTGCAACTGGGCGAGAGCCTCACCGGCGCGGGCCTCATCACCGCTCCCCCCCAGCTCCAGATACTCCAGCACCAGATAGCTCCTCTCCCCGCTGCAACCGTGACAGATCGGAGTGGGAACCCGAATCGCGCCACTCGCCGCCAGCGCCTCCAGACCGAGCTGCTCGGCGGCGAACATCTCCACCCGCGAGGCCCGGTTGAGCTTCACAAAGAAGCGTCGGGAGGCGCTCCCCAAGATGACCGCTTGGTTGATGCAGCCCCCGGCGGCACCCTTGGCAACCGCATCGGGAGCCGGGCCACCCGTCACGCTAGCGATCCGCTCGGCAAGCTCCCGCCACTCACTCATCGCCAGCGCCCCTCCCGGTTCAATCCGTCGGCTCTTTCAGCCAGCGGCGAATCCCCGCAAGATGGCGGCGGCTCACCTCCAGCCGCTGCTCCACCCCGCGCAGCCGCACCAACCCTTCGCCACCGGCCCCGCGCTCCAGCCCTTCGAGGCGGTCACGCAGAATCAGGGTGTTGCGATGGATGCGCAGCAGCCAGTCGCCAAAGCGCTGCTCCAGGGCGCGAAGAGACTCATCGGAGAGATCTTCACCGCCGTCGTGATAGACCGCGACATACTTTTGATCCGCCCGAAAATAGTGAATTGTGGTGAGCGGAATCTGTTTAATTCCGCCGCGATAGCTAACCCGTAGCGTGGGGCTGTCGTGGTGTCGCCGCAGTGCTGCCAGTTGCGGGCGGGTTAAGGTGGCGGCCTTGTGCAGCGCTTGCAGCAACCGCTCGCGGCGTACCGGCTTGAGCAGATAGTCAACCGCTTGGTGCTCAAAGGCCTCCATCGCATGGCTCTCGTAAGCAGTGGTAAAGATCACCGCCGGCGGAGTCTCCAGCGCGGCGAGTGCGGCGGCGGCGGCGAGTCCATCCATCCCCGGCATACGAATATCCATCAGCAGCAGATCGGCCCCCAACTCGCCAGCCCGCGCCACCGCCTCGCGGCCACCGGCGGCCTCACCAACCACTTGGTAAGGTGCCCCAATCTCCTCCAGGAGCCGTCGTAAACGGCTACGCGCCAGGGCTTCATCATCGACAATGAGGATCTTCATGGTTGTATCGGAAAGTGCAGTTCTACTTGATAGATCCCCTCCTGCTCGGTACTCTGTAGCCGAGCGGAAGGGCCAAAAAATGCGTGTAGCCGAATGCGGATATTGGTCAGTGCCAACTGGTTACCTAGGCGCACCCGCCCCCCGGCTGGCGGCAGGCTATTGCGGATCGACAAATGGATCCGTCCCCCGCTACACCTGCCGCCCAGCTCCAGCCACCCCCCCTCTTCGCTCGGCTCAACGCCGTGATAGACCGCATTTTCGACCAGTGGTTGCAGCACCAGTGCTGGCAAACAGGCGGTCAGCGGGAGTTGCTCCAGCGTCCAGCGAACCGTAAGCCGCTCGCCTAACCGCAGCGCTTCAATGCGCAAATAGCCGCGCACCAGCTCCAGCTCATCGCCAAGCGTGTTGCCCTTGTGATACTCCAGCATACAAGCGCGATAGAGATCCGAGAGATCTTCGACCACCTGCTCCGCCCGCAGCGGGTCGGAGCGGGTCAGCTCGGCAAGGGTGTTCATGCTGTTAAACAGAAAATGGGGACGGATACGCGCCTGCATCGCCTGCAACCGCGCCTCGGCCTCGGCCTCCACCTGCTCGCGCCAGCGGTGCTGGATATAGAGATAGCGCAACACCAAGGCCCCGACGATGGCGCTAATGCCAACGCTTTTTAGGTAAAAACTCTGCTGCTGTAACGCCGACCAGAGGGAGCCGAGAAGCTGCGCCGCACTCACGCTCACCACAAAAGTGACCAATACGATCAGCAGCCACGCTAGGAGACCGGCCGCCAAAGGGGTCAGTCGCCGCCACAGCGGACGCAGCAGGCAGAGCAGCAGTGCGCTAGCCAGCGCGACCCAGAGGATAAACCAGGAGGTACGGCTAAAAACTTCAATCGCATCGCGGCTATCGCTGGCGGCATAGAGCGCCAGCACCATCGCCAACAACTGGGCGCTGATCACCACGATCACCACCGCCCCCACTTGGCAAAAATCGGGCAGAAAGCCTGCCTGACCCTCCCTTTTAGGACTCTCCCTTTTCGGGCTTTCCGTTATCCGGCGCAACAGTGACCCCATCGGATATCTGAGAACAGCAGCGAGGAGAGAGAGGAGCGACCGGCGCGGTAAGCAAAAAACATGGCTAGATTTGCTCGAAAAGACGGCTTAACGGGAAGGGGTGGCCAACCGCGTAGCCCTGGATAAAATCGACATCCAGCTCACGCAGACGCACAATAATCCCTTCACTCTCCACCTGTTCAGCAACCACCTGCTTCTTCATAAAGTGGCAGATCTCCGTAATGGACTTAACCAAAGCATAGTTATTTCCCTCTTCGGCGATAGTACGAATCAGCTCACCGTCGATCTTCACCATTGAGACCGGGGCATCCTTCAGGTAGGAGAAGGATGCCACCCCATGGCCGAAGTTGTCGAGACTAAAGTGACAGCCGAGCTGTTGCAAGGTACGAATGGTTCGATTGGCCACGGTGGCGTGGTTGGCAAAGAGCGACTCACCCACCTCAAAGGTGATCCGCTCAACCGGCAGCGGAAACCCCTCCAGAGAGCTTTGTATCAGCTCCACAATCCCCGCATCAAGCAGCGACTGGTCGGCAAGGTTGAGGCAGAAACCGGCGACCCCCTGCAGCCGCTCATGGTGCTGCTGCACCCAGTTGAAGAAGTGCTCCAGTACCCAGCGGTCGAGGGTACGCATGCGGTTATACCCCTCGGCAGCCTTAATAAACTCGCGTGGCTCCACCATCCGCCCGCTGCCATCAATCATGCGCAACAGCACCTCAAAGCGGTCATTGGCATCCTCGCCATCAAAAAAGAGCGGACTAATGCGCTGCAAAAAGAGCTGCAAACGACCGTGCTGAATCGCATCCTCGACCAGCCCGACCGCCTCGGTCTCCCCCCGCTTCGCCTTAATCGCCTCGTCATCTGACTGGTAGATACGGGTCACGTTACGCCCGGCGTGCTTCGCGAGATAGGCCGCCGCATCGGCATCTTGCAACAGCGACGAGGAGTTCTGGTAGTGGCTATCGAGTACCACCAGGCCCAAGCTGGCACTCACCGGCAGCCGCCGACCGTCCCAACTGAAGGTGTAGTTCTCAATCGCCCGGCGCTGGGTCTCGGCAATCTCAAATCCCGACTCCCGCCCACAATGGGGCAGCAGGATCCCAAACTCATCATCCCCAATGCGGGCCAGCTCGGCGCTCGGATCGAGATAGGTTTTCAGGATATTGGTCAGATTAACCAGCAGACGGTCGCCCCCCTCATAACCACACAGATCATTGACGACCTTAAAGCGGTCGATATCGACCACCAGCAGCACATCCTGCCCCCCCTCCTGCAAAAGACGTTGCAGCGCCCGCTCCAGCTTCTTGGTAAAGGCACGCCGATTCATCAGACCGGTCAAGCTATCGCTCTCGGCACTCGCCAGCATCTTTTCGTAGGTATCCTTCAATACCCGCTGCACCGCCCGCTGCACCAGCGGCAGACCGCCATCCTCCAAAATTAATACCTGCACCCGCTCCAGCGCCTCGGCCAAGGCGTAGGCATCGCAATTCAGCGCCTTATTTCCCTTCCCATCAACTAGCAGAAAGCGCTCCTGCTGCCCACCCACAAAGACCAAACTCAGCGGTCGAGTCGTGCCATCCTCACGCCGCTGCACCAGCCAATCACCGACCTTAAGACGCGCAATCGCCTCCTGCCAACGCTGATACACCGCCTGCTGCGCAGCATTCGCCGCCGCCACCAGAGCCACTTCGGGAAAGATCAGCTCCAGCGCCGAAGCAACCGCCATCCGACTACTGCGCAGTTGATCGAAGGCGGTCACCTCACGGGTTAACGCCAGCCGCAGCGCCTTCACCACCCGCTGCTGTTTAGCGCGATTATTGGGTACGCTGGCATACCCCTGTTCAACCGCCCGCAACACCCCCTCCAGTGCAGCGGCGCGGGCCGGAGGAAAAGCCGCATTCGGAGCCAACCACTGCACCAGCCGCTCGACCACCCCGAGCAGCAGTTGAAAGGTCTTGTTCTCCTCCCCCTCGCGCAGCAGCAGTTGCAGCAGTAGCGCACCCCACCCCAGCCGAATGAGCGCAACCACCACCTGCGGCACACTCTCCTCCCCCAACCGCGCACTCAACAACTGCTTCACCCGCCGCTTGGCCTCTGTCAGCCGCTCCCCCCCCTGCTCCTTCTGCGCCAGGCGCTTGGCACTTGCGGTAAAGATCTTTTGGTACTTCTGCACCAGCGGCGCGGCGAGCTGCTGGGCGCGGGCGAACGACTCCGGACTCGCCTCTTTCCCCTCACTAAGCTGATTGACAACAGTCTGCAAGGTACTCTTGAGCTGCTTAGCGGCATCGCTATCGGGATCCTCCGAAGAGAGCGCTAGCGACAACCGCTCCAAATCGTTCAGCAGATTGGCGGCAGCACTCCCCTCGGTAGCCAGTGCCTCGGGATCGTGCAGCGCCGCCTTCACCAGCGGCACCTCCAACTGCTGCACCTGCTCACGCACCTCGGTAGTGAGCAGTTGGTCATTACGCAGTGACTGCACCAGCCCCGCCGTAGCCCCAATCACCCCCTTGGTCTCGGCATCAAGCTGCTTCGGTGCGCTCTCACCCAGCGCCTGCCGCTGCCGCGCCAACTGCGCCTCGACCCGCTCCAATAGCGGCTGCGCAGAGTCGCCGGGTGACAGGTTGAGGGCATCAACCACCTGCTGGGTATCGTAGCTAGCCCCCCCCTCCTCCGCCACCGCCTCCGGCCCCGCCTCCCCCGCTTCAGCGGCGCTACGATCCGTCGTAGCAGAAGCGGGACGAAACATCCGATAGAGGTTAGCGAGTACCCCCCGCTTACGCCAGCGCCCGCCGCCGCCCCGCTCCGGCTCTTTCTCCGG
>SLIM01000327.1 GCA_007135625.1 Gammaproteobacteria bacterium | reverse complement strand
TGACAACGGTGGAGGCGGCACGCTTGGGCCGCGCCTACCGGGTGCAGGATGCCGCTGGGCGCTATATTGAGTTCTGTAAAAGCTCGATTCCTTGGGATAGCAGCTTCAGTGGACTGAAGCTGGTGGTGGATTGCGCCCACGGGGCCACCTACCACATCGCTCCGCATGTCTTCAGTGAGCTGGGGGCCGAGGTGATCTCTATCGGCGACCGTCCCAACGGCCTTAATATCAATGACCGCGTCGGCTCCACCTACTTGGCTACCCTGCGCCAGAGTGTGCTGGAGCAGGGGGCCGAGCTGGGGATCGCGCTCGACGGCGACGGTGACCGGCTACTGATGGTCGATCACCGTGGCGAGGAGGTGGATGGGGATCATATCCTCTACATTATCGCTACCTCCCGCCTCGCCATGGGGGAGAACTGTAGTCCGCTGGTCGGTACCCTCATGACCAACCTGGGGCTGGAACACGCTTTGGCGGCAAAGGGGATCGCCCTGGAGCGGACGCAGGTGGGGGATCGCTACATCATGGAGCAACTGCGCAATAATCGCGGAACATTGGGAGGGGAACCCTCTGGCCATATCATCTGCCTCGACCGCACCACGACCGGGGATGGAATTATTTCTGCGCTGCAAGTGCTGTATGAGCTGCGCCGCTCCGGGAGACGTTTGAGCGAACTGCGGGATGAGGTGGTAAAATATCCGCAAATCCTCGAAAATGTAGCGGTTCCCAACGCCAAGGCGCTACTCGCTAAGGGTGCGATGCAGCGGGCTATCGCTGCGACCGAGGAGGCTCTGGCGGGGCGCGGGCGGGTGCTGTTGCGCCCCTCCGGGACGGAACCGCTGCTGCGGGTGATGGTCGAGGGGGAGGATGCGCAGCAGGTGCAGCAGTTAGCCAGCACCCTGGTCGAGCAGGTGCGCAAGTTGGCTGCGGAGTGAGCCGGGGCAAGTGAGCGCACGGTTGCCTTGCAGAGTCACCCAAGAGCGTCTATCTTTACTCCAAGGGCGTTGGTTAACAACCGGGGGTAGCGCCCCCACGCCAGACCGATAATCGGGGGTGGTTGTCGCAGGGAGAGTAGCGACACCACAGTACTCTACAACCGACTTCCCGCACCTTGCCCTTATAACCCACTGATCTGAATGAATTGCGATGTTTTTCAATAAAGTCATACCAAAAGGAAATTCATCTTTTTAATCAGTGTGTTGCGCGGGGGTGCGGAGTGTCGGCTACAAAAAGGAGCGGGTGATCTATGTCAGTGCTTGACGATCTAAAAAAAGAGGTGGAGCGCCAACAGCAGCAGGTGGTCTCGGAGCAGGAGCAGAAACAGCGCATGGAGAAGCTCTATGAGGCGAAGTTTCGTAGCCGCATGGTGGCCAGTGCCAAATACTTGCATCAACTGATTAATCAGGTGAAGGCGGCTCGCCTGGAGATCCCAGTCCACTACCCATTTCCAGAGATCGGCGACCTGGAGTTGAAGCAGAAGGGCTATGTACTCAGTGCCGACTGCATGGAAAAGCCGCATCGTATTGGGGTTCAGGTTGACTGCATCGCTGACCAGATCGGCGAGTGGCGGATCGAGCCGCTAGATCATGCCAACAACCTCTCCGGCTTTCTCGACAGCAACGCCATCGAATATACCGAGTGGTCGCTACGCAATAGCTCCCGTAAGGTTATCGGGCGGGTGTTCAAGATGCAGCCCAAGGTTCGCGTCTGGTTTATCGTCGAGACCGACTTGCGCCATGAGCGGCTGCGGGTGCGGGTGATCAACTATGATTTTGAAGGGGAAAAAACCCTCTACTTTCGTCCAGAAGATGTCACCAAGGAGTGGCTGGATCGACTCGCCCGTTATATTCTGCGCAAGGGAAAAGATTTTGGGGCCTTGGAGATCATGGATGTCGATAAAAATATCATTCAGGCTCAGATGGAAGAGGCTGAAATGCTCCGGCAGATGGAGCTGGAGCTTGCCGAGCGCAAAAAGGATGGGGTCTTCTCCAAGCTGATGGACACCCTTAATAAACCGATTTTTTAACCACCGGAGCCGCCAATTTCCCGATGAGTGATTCCCCAGATTCCCACGATCCGCACTCCGCAGAGCCGAGCGAACCGGGGCTGCACCTTACCCCTAGCGAGGCGCGTATTCTCGCCTGCCTGATGGAGAAGGAGCTGGCCACCCCCGATAACTACCCGCTCACCCTCAACGCCCTGACCCTCGCCTGTAACCAGAAGAGCAACCGCGAACCGGTGATGAAGCTGACCCTCGGCGAGGTCGGCCATCTGGTGCGGGAGCTGGAGCAGCGCGACCTGGTGCGCATTGACCACGGCGACCGTGCTGAAAAGATTCGCCACCGCATGAAGGTCGCCTGCCGTCTTAACCCCAAGCAGCAGGCAATTTTGACCCTGCTCATGCTGCGCCGCCCACTGACCCTGAACGAAATTCGCGCCCGCAGTGAACGCATGGCCACCTTTGATGGCATGGAAGAGGTGCTGGTTATGGTCGAGGAGCTGATGGAGCGCGCCCGCCCCTTTATCCTCTGCCTCCCCAAAGGCCCGGGGCGGCGCGAAGAGCGCTACACGCATAACCTGAGTGGCGATGAGCGCCTCGACTATGTAGAGCCGGATGCCCCACGCAGTAGCAGTGCCACCGTTGCCCACAGCGCGGTGGAGGAGCGACTGGCCGCGCTGGAGCAGCGTGTCGCGGCCCTGGAGCAGCAACTGGGCGAAGGGTAGGGGCGG
>SLIM01000277.1 GCA_007135625.1 Gammaproteobacteria bacterium | reverse complement strand
GAGGTGCGAGGCGCGAGGTGCGAGGTGCGAGGTGCGAGGTGCGAGGTGCGAGGTGCGAGGTGCGAGGTGCGAGGTGCGAGGTGCGAGGTGGGAGGTGCGAGGCGCGAGGTGCGAGGTGCTAGGTACTCGGACATACCCGGCTCGTCGAACCTCGAATCTCGCCCCTCGAACCTCGAGTCTCGCCCCTCGAATCTCGAATCTCGCCCCTCGAACCTCGAACCTCGAACCTCGCTAACTAATCCCCAGCTCTTTGATCTTACGAGTCAAGGTATTACGTCCCCAGCCGAGGAGTTGGGCGGCTTCTTGGCGGCGGCCACCGGTATGCTCCAGTGCGCTTTCGATCATCACCGTTTCAAACAGCGGTAGGGCGTGGTCGAGGAGTGCGCTCTCCCCTCCGGCCAGGCGCTGGCGTGCCCATTGGCGCAGGGTGGTACTCCACTCCTCGCTGGGTGGGGCGTGGTCGCTGTGGCTTTTGAGCAGCTCGGGCGGGAGATCTTCGAGATGAATCTCGCGCCCCGAAGCCATGACCGTTAGCCAGCGGGCGGTGTTTTCGAGCTGGCGGACATTGCCCGGCCAATCAAACTGCTGGAGCAGGGCGAGGGTCTCGGGAAGCAGGAGTTTGACCTCGCCCCCTAGCTCCTGCGCGGCGTGTGCTAGGAAATGGTTAATCAGCAGCTCAATATCGGCGGTGCGTTCGCGCAGTGCCGGGATGTGGATGCGAATGACATTGAGGCGATGAAAAAGATCTTCGCGAAAGCGCCCGGTCTGCACCAGTTGCTCCAGGTGCTGGTGGGTGGCGGCGATAATGCGTACATCGACGTGTACCGGTTCGTGGCCGCCGACCCGGTAGAACTCCCCGTCGGCCAAGACCCGCAGCAGCCGGGTCTGTAGCTCGGCGGGCATGTCGCCAATCTCATCAAGAAAGAGGGTGCCGCCGTTGGCCTGTTCAAAACGCCCTTGGCGGCGGCTTTGAGCGCCGGTAAAGGCTCCCCGCTCATGACCGAACAGCTCCGATTCCATCAGATCTTGCGGAATAGCGGCCATGTTCAGGGCGATAAAAGGCTTGTTGGCGCGTGGGCTGTGGCGGTGGAGGGCCTGGGCGACTAGCTCCTTGCCGGTTCCCGATTCGCCATTGATCAGTACCGTGATGCTGGAGCGGGCGAGGCGGCCAATAGCGCGAAACACCTCCTGCATCGCCGGTGCGGCACCGACAATACCGCTGCTGTGCAGAGTGGTTCGCAGCTCCTCGCCGTCACTGCGCAACTCCCGGCTTTTGCGGCAGGCGCGGTTGACCTGTTCCACTGCGTCATCGACATCAAAGGGCTTCGGTAGGTACTCAAAGGCCCCGCCGTGAAAGGCGGCGACCGCGCTGTCGAGGTCGGAGTGGGCGGTCATAATAATGACCGGTAGGTCAGGGTGTTGCTCAACCAGGGCGGCGAGGAGGGCGAGACCATCCATGCCCGGCATTCGGATGTCGGAGAGGATCACATCGGGCCGCTCGTCGGCCAACTGTTCGAGAACACCGTCGGCACTCTCAAACAGGGTGACTTCCATACCGGCTTTTTGTAGCGCCTTCTCTAAAACCCAGCGAATAGAGCGGTCGTCGTCGATTACCCAGACTTGATTACTTCTCGACATGAGGGTTACTCTCCATCGGCAGCAGAACATGAAACTGTGTAGTGCCTGGTTCGCTGCTGCACTCTACCAAGCCACCATGTTTGTTGATTAGGGATTGGGCGATGGAGAGTCCGACCCCCATGCCCCCTTCGCTGGTCGAAACCATGGGATAAAACAGTTTTCCGAGAATCTCCGGCGGAATCCCCGGCCCGTTATCTTCGACCGTAATTCGGACGACCAGTTTATGACGGGTGGTGCCGATGGTAAATTGGCGTAGCACCCGGCTGCGCAGGATGATCTGGCCATCGGCGCGATTACGCACCGCCCGTGCTGCATTGCGCACAATATTGAGCAGTGCCTGAATGATGCTGTCGCGGTCTACCTGCATATCGGGAATGCTCGGGTCGTAATCACGCACCACCGGCAAGCGCCGCTCCTCCTCTGCCAACACCAACTGGCGTACCCGCTCCAGTAGCGTGTGGATATTGACCTCGCGGAGTTGCGGCAGGCGGTTGGGTCCGAGCATACGGTTGATCAGCTCCTTCAGTCGATCCGCTTCCGCCATGATAATCTGGGTATACTCATGCAGCGCCGGGTCGGCCAACTCGCGCTCCAGCAGTTGCGCCGCGCCGCGCAGCCCGCCGAGGGGATTTTTGATCTCATGCGCCATGCCACGCACCAGGTCGCGCAGCGCGTCGTGCTGGTTGCGCAACTGCTCTTCGCGACTGATCCGCAGGTGGCGATCAAGCTGCTGCACCTCGACCAGTAACCCCAGCCGTCCCTGTACATCGGGTAGCGGGCTAATGGTGCAGTCAACCGTCGCGCTCTTGCCCTCCGGCAAGAGGAGGATCATCTCTCGCTCGGTAAAGGGGTGACCCAGCTCCAGCGTTCGCAGCAGGTGCTCTCGGGTGATGCCGTGAGGGCAGCTTATCAGACGCTCAACACCGACCCCCAGGGCGTGGCGAAGGCTGGCATTTAACAGCATCTCCGCCGCTGGGTTCATGTAGGTCAGCCGCAGCTCGTGATCAAAAAGCAGCACGGCGGTGTTGAGGTGCTCAATAATCGGTCGGTTCTGCTCGTTGGGGGGTGGCACTGGGTGACTCATCGTAGCTGGAGTAAAGCAAGGAGTAGGCCAGAAAAGCGAAAGAAGCGGCAGTGCAAGGCTACAGCATCACCGTGCCGCCCCAAACACCACAAGCCACAACCCTTTGCACTAAAAAAGGACGAATCGCACCACTTCGGAGCTGCCAAAAACGACATTCTGCTCATTGACCACGGTCGCTTGCAGACTCCGCCGCCCGGCAGCAACTCCACTAATAGTCAGGGTCGTACCGCTCTCCCTGGCGACCTCTCGGCCATCTAGCAGGATGCGCACCTGGTTGCCCTCACGCAGCGCGGGGGTCAGGGTAATCGAGATATTGACATCCCCCTCTTCAGAGCGCACTACTTCGCCATTGCGTGGCGAGGTAATGGCAACGCTCTCGTAGCCAATAAAGCTCCCGGGGGCAGAGATGCCCTCCTCGTCGCTCTCTTGGCTCTCTTCGCGGCTGGCGGTTGGGGTCTCCGTCGCCGCTGGGGTGTCGCTCGCGGTCTCGGTAGTGGGCGGTTCCGGTGTCCCAGGATCAAAACGGATCTCTCGGGTTTCGGCCCGCTCGCCACAGGGGCGGTCGGACATAATGATCTCCCCGGCATCGCCTTCGCAACGGTAATAGGTGACCGAGCGGGTGGCTAGTGCGAGGCTGGTAAGGGAGAAGAGGAGGATAAAGAGGATGACTCGCATAGGATACCTCGCATTTTACTTCAATTTATAGTTGAAGAGAGAGGAGAAGCGCAGCGGCAATGCCCTATCCCCGGCAACACCATCTACGCCTCTCACCTTACAGACCTACAGCCGTAGGGTGGGTACCCAAAAGGCACTCACCCTAGATGACTGCAAGGAGGTTAGGAGAGAAAATTGACTACTCGTCGGTCAAGGGGCCGATCCCCAGCAGCCAGAGCTTGGAGAAGGCCATGAGCTGCTGGGCGGTAACTTCGCTGTTGCACTCGATCTGGTGGTTGACGGTGCTACGAATCGGCATCTCACCGCTGCCATACTCATCGCTAAACAGCACCTGGCCGCCACAACTGGCGACGCTATCGTCAACGGCGAAGAAGCCAGCGGCGGAGGCATCGTTCGCGGCGAAGAAGCCGGAGGCATCGGTGGCCGCACCGGGGGCGACATCGGGTTCGTTAAAGGTGATATTCAGCTCATAGCGACCGCCATCCTCGCTATCGATCCAGCGAATGGTGCCAGCGACCTTGTCGGTGACCGCTTTACCCTCATCTTGATAGCGAAAGGTCATCCCATCAAGAAACCAGGTATCGCTGTCGTAGTCGAAGACCATGTCACCGTTCACCGTGACTTCGCTATACATTGCGGCGGGACCGGCAGGCATGACTACGCTATTAAAGCGCATTGGATCGATGTTGGTCACCTGCACCGACATCGGCTGGCCTTGGTACATGCGGGTAAAGACCTTAGTTGCCCCCTCTTTACGCACGCTCTCGGTCATCTGCTGGGCGGCTTGCAGCAGCCGTCCCTTGCCCAACTCGCGCCCCTGAATGGTTCCCTTAAAGTCCCCCGAGGAGGCACCGCCGCGCATGGTGATGGCGTAGCGCATGGAGCTACCCTGGTTTTTGTTAAGTTGGTAGAGACCGCTGGAGTTGATCGGCATGTCGCCGACCCAACGCCCTACCGAGATGGTTTGCGAGCGATCACTGGGGTTATGGACGATCAGATCCAGCTCATAGCGCATATTGGCTGGCTGACGAATGCCGACGGCACCGGCAATCTGTGGGGTGCGGATAATCTCCCCATTAAACGCACTATCTTTTCCGACATTCAGATTGACGGCGTACTTATCGGTGATCCCCGGACGCGGTTCGCCGCCTGGCCCCTTGCGGGAGTTAAAGTCGATGACAATGCTACCAACTATACCATTGTCATGATAGCTAGCGGAAACAACCGGTAGTGCGGTTGTCATGGCCAGCGAGCCAGCGATGGCCAAAGGAAGAATTTTTAGGTTGTTTCTCATGGGCGGTCTCTCCTAGACATAATCTTGTTTAACGCTTCAATTTGCAATGGCGACTCTTTTCGTTCACCGTTGCATTCTTCGAGTATCCCACCCGCTCGCGGTAACGTCAACCGGATGTTGCATTCAATGAGGAGAGATCAGCCGTAAAGGGAGTGCAGAACGCTCTCAGCCACCCAGGCCAAACAGTTCCGCATCGCTATTGCGGTATTGGGGGAGGCAGCCCATCGCGTCGAGCATCGAACAGAGCAGGGCGCTAGCGCTGAGTCGCCCGAGTCCTCCGCTAAGGCAGGGGGTCTCGCCGAACTGCTGGCAGCGGTCGCGGCGGCCATGGGGGGCGTAGAGCAGGGAGGGGACTGGGTCGCCGCTATGGACACCAGCGAGGGAGTCGGTGGAGTGGTCGCCAGTGACGCAGAGCACGAGCGGGCTGGGGAGGAGTTCGCCGAGAGCTTGGTCGAAGCGCTCCAGAAAATCGCGCTTCTGCTCGGGTTGGCGGTCGTGTGAGAGGATGTCGGGGGCCTTGATATGGACAAATACCAAGTGGTGTTGCTCCAGGGCCTGGCGGGCGGCGGCGAGTTTGGCGCTTAGGTCGGTGTTGGGAAGGGCGGTGAAGCGGGGGTCACTCATGACGGTAAAACCGAGCAGCCGCCCCAGTCCGATGACCGTTGACTCACCGCTGATCAGCGCCGCCCGCAGGCGGTAGTGGGCGATCATGCTGGTGATCGTCTCCAGACGACCCGCACCTCGGGTAATGATGCCGTTGGCCGGGGGCAGTCCGGCGGCCTCGCGTTGCAGGTTAATGGGATCCTGGCGGAGCCGCTTGTGGGCGATGCGCAGAAACTGATTGACCGCCTGGGCGGTGACCAGTGCGCCCCGGTCTGACTCACTCGGGACACTCGATTGGACGCCGAGGTGGATCTCGTGGTCGCCGGGGTCGGTGTCGGTAATTCCGGCGGAGAGAGCGGGGCCGTGCAGGTGGAGGACGGCGCGGTAGTGGGTCGCGGGGTGGAGTGAGGCGGTGATGCCGTCGCCCAGCTCAACCTCTTGCAGCAGGGCGGCAAGCTCGGCAACCCCTTGCTGAATCCGTCCGGCGCGGCGATCAAGGATGGTGAAGCGCCCTTTCTGCTTGCTAAGGGTAGCAAAGTTGGCACGCAGGGTGACATCACCAGGGGCAAGAGGGATACCAACTCCAGCGGCCTCGACCGGGCCACGGCTGAGGCGGGCGGCGGCGTGGGGCGGAAGGCCGAGGAGTACGGCGGTGCCGGTGTGGGTGCCGACCGGTAGACCGGGGCTGAGGGGGTCGCTAAGGCCGCACAGCCCGTGTGCGGCGAGCTGATCAAGGTTGGGGGTGGCGGCGGCCTCTAACGGGGTTTGGCCCTGCAGTGCGGGCAGCGGACGATCCCCGAGGCCATCGAGGATGAACATGATCCCTTTTGTGTTATTTTGTGGACTTTTTTTGCTCATGGGTAAGATCCTTGACGATCTGCTCAATAATGACCTGCATCGACTGGCGTACCGCCTCTTCGCGGTCATCGTTGCGAATAATCGGTACACCGCTACGATCCGCCTCGGAGAGCAAGAAGCTCTGCAGATCCCAAATCGCGTCGAACTCCTCCAGATAGCGTCTGCTGCGACGGTCTGGAGCGCCCTTGCCGCGCCCTTTGAAGCGGGCGCGTAGCTCATCGGCGTTCAGTACGCCGAGCATCACCGTCACGATAATCGCGTCCCCCGGGTTGGAGATCTTGCGCAGCAGGTCGGGGTGGATGTGGACCCCCTCCAGAATCATCGAGACCCGCTCTTGCAAGGTGCGTTGAATCGCCCCCTCCAGGGCCACCGAGAGCAGCTCGGCTTGGGTGAGATAGCCGTTGATCAGGGCCACATTGCGCGGCTCTTGGTGATGCTCTAGCGGGAGCTTTTTCCATGCGGTAAAAGAAGATGTATGCAGCGCGGGCAGCAGCTTTTTCGGGATCATCATGCGCATCACTTCGCGCAGCATATCGGAGGATTGGGTGCGCACGATATCGAGGTGGGAGGCGAGCGCGGCGGCGACGGTGCTCTTGCCGCAGCCGGGAGCGCCGCCGAGCAGCACCAGTAGCGGGCGACCACTGTGAATGAAGCGGCTCCAGGCACGGTAGCGCTCGGAGACTTGGAGACCGATCCGCTTCTCCAGTTGCTCTTGGGTGATCTCGCGTATCTGGTCGAGGGTATAGGTCTGGCGGCGTTGGGCCAGCAGTTTGGCATAGACCTCAGCGGTCACCTCAGCGGCATTTTCGGGATCCAGCCCGCAGGGTTCCAGCCGCTTTTGGTGAGTGGTGCGGGAAAAGGGGATGATCTGGCCGTCGTCACGCTTAACCAAAATGACATTGCGTACCGGCATGATATTGCGGTAGTGGGTGAGAATCTCCGGGTCGTAGCCAACTGCGAGGGACTCCTCCACCATTTTACGGATCTCTCTCTCACTCACCTCCAGGTCATCCTTCCCCTTGGAGAGGCGGTTGCGGATCAGGTTGGAGAGCGCATAGGACTCCTCAAAGCGCATTCCAGCATCTTGCAGGGAGCGGATCAGGATGCCGCGCAGAAAGGGAACCGGTTCTCTGCCGGGAGAGGAGCGAACGAGTACTTTGGCCATTGGTGTTTCCTTCAGTCGGATACCCGCCATAATGCCAGCCGCGCAGGCGGGATGCAAGGGTTATAATTTGGCCATTATAAGGATTTTGTCACGGCGCTGTCATCTTGTTTACATCGTCCTGTCATGCGTGGAGGGCATACTCGCGGCTACAAGCCGAGGAGGGGGGAGAGCAGAGCGACGAGGAGCGTAGTGGTGATGCCGCTTGCGAGATGGCGGGGTGCGCCCTCCCCTATTTAAGAAATCTATACTGCAAGGAAAAGTTATGGGACAGAAAACCACCGGGCATACTATGCACCGCTTTGATCAGGAGATGGAGGAGCTGCATCGCCTAGTCGGGGTGATTGATGAGCGGGTACGCCAGCAGATTCGCGATGCGATCACCACGCTCGACCGCGAGGATGTGGAGGCTGCACGGGCGGTGATCCATCGCGATGAGGAGATCAATCGGCTCGATGTGGAGGCGGATGATGAGCTGATTCGGCTGATTGCCCTGCGCCAGCCGGTGGCGAAGGATCTGCGGGATATTATGACGGTGAACAAAATTGTCACGGATCTGGAGCGGGTGGGCGATGAGGCGCGTAAAATTGCCCGCTTGACGATTAAGCTCTATGACCACCAGAGCAGCGTTCCCAATCGGCAGATGCTACGCGATGTCCCGCGCATGGCAGAGGTTGGAGAGCAGATGGTGGGAGAGGCAGTGCGCTGCTTTCGGGAGCTGGATCTGCACGGTGCGGTCGCGGTGATTAAGCGGGATCGGGATCTGCGCGAGGAGTTTACCTCGGGACTGCGCCATCTCTCCACTTTTGTGATGGAGGATTCGCGCAGTGTCGGCTATATGGTCGAGATCGTCCTGGCGCTGCGGGCGCTGGAGCGGATCGGTGGCCATGGCAAGAATATCGCTGGCTATGTGATCTACCTGGCCACCGGAAAGGATGTGCGCCACGCCGATCTGCAGACCATTGCGGAGCAGGCACTAGGCACCGGCCGGTAGGGTGCGGTGAGAGACGAACCGCAGCGAAACAGGGCTATCCTCCACGCTACTCTTTAGCCCCCAGCTCGGTGACGGTGCAACTGGAGCTGCCGCTGCCGGCAAAGAGTCGCCAAGCGGGGTTGTCGCTCTCCTCATACCAGCGGTAGCCCAGCTCGTTAAGGAGGGCGCGTACCTCTTTGCGCTCTTTGCGGCTAAATTGCAGGCCGATCAGTACCCGCCCGTAGGCGGCACCGTGATTTCGGTAGTGAAACAGGCTGATATTCCAGTGTCGCCCGAGCCGGGCGAGGAAGTCGAGCAGCGCACCAGGGCGCTCGGGGAACTCAAAACGGTAGAGATTCTCCTGCTCGACCTGCGGGGCGTGTCCGCCGACCATATACCGAATATGCAGTTTAGCGGTCTCGTTCTCGGAGAGGTCGAGCACTGGATAGCCCTGCTCACGCAGGTGATTGATCAGCGCACTCTTCTGCGCCTCACCATCGGGCATTTCGACCCCAACAAAGATGTTGGCGCGGCTGCTATCGGAGTAGCGATAGTTGAATTCGGTGATACTGCGCCGCCCAATCGCCTTGCAAAAGCCGAGAAAACTGCCGGGACGCTCCGGGATCTCGACCGCCAGCAGCGCCTCGCGCTGCTCCCCCAGCTCAGCCCGCTCGGCGACATGGCGCAACCGGTCGAAGTTCATATTGGCTCCGCTAAGGATCGCCCCAAGATACTCACCGCGACTCCCTTCGCGCTGCACATAGCGCTTCAGCCCGGCGATGGCGAGGGCACCTGCCGGTTCGGCGATACTCCGGGTATCGTCGAAGATATCCTTAATGGCAGCACAGATTTCATCCGTGGTAACCAGGATCACCTCATCCACCAACTGACGGGCGAGGCGAAAGGTCTCTTTGCCAATCTGGCGCACCGCCACCCCGTCAGCAAACAGTCCCACCTGACGCAGTGAGACGCGCCGCCCCGCTTCTAATGCGCGGTATAGAGTGGGGGCATCCTCCGGCTCGACCCCGACGATGCGGGTCTCCGGGGAGACATATTTGATATAGGCGGCAACCCCGGCGAGCAATCCACCGCCACCGACCGGGATAAACAGGACGCTGGGTGGCTCCGGCATCTGGCGCAGCAGCTCCATGCCGATAGTCCCCTGACCGGCAATCACGGCGGGGTCATCAAAGGGGTGGACGTAGCTCATCCCGTGCCGCCGGACCAGCTCTTGGGAGTGGGCGAAGGCCTCGTCGTAGCTATCGCCAAAGAGGATCGTATTGGCCCCGAGCGCACGCACCGCCTCCACTTTGATCGGTGGGGTCGTGTTGGGCATCACAATCATCGACTTAATGCCAAGCGTTCGAGCCGAGAGGGCAACCCCTTGGGCGTGGTTACCCGCAGAGGCGGCGATCACCCCGCGCTCGCGCTCGGCGGCGGAGAGGCTGCGAATCTTGTTGTGGGCCCCGCGCAGTTTGAAGGAGAAGACCGGCTGCTGATCCTCCCGCTTGAGAAAAATGGTGTTGTCGAGGCGCCGCGAGAGGCGTTTCATCAGGTCGAGGTCGGTTTCGCGGGCGAGGTCGTAGATGCGGGCGCGAAGGATTTTGTCGATGTACGAGAGAGGCATGGGGTCCTGGGCCGTGGTGGCGGTTGGGCAGAAAAAGAGTTGCACAAGGTTGTGCGATGACAATGGATGGCAGCAAGGGTATCATTAGTAGAGACTGAATCAAATGGCAGTCGCACAGGTGATTCCATACCACTGGGGGAGGCAGTAGCCCCCCTTTACTAGAAAACAACAGCGTAGAGAGGATTTGTATGACTCAGGACCAATTGAAACAGGCCGCTGCCGAAGCGGCTATCGACTATGTGGAAGGTGGTATTATCGGAGTGGGAACCGGCTCCACCGTCAACCATTTCATTGATGCACTTGCAAAAATTAAGGGCCGAATTGAGGGGGCGGTCTCTAGCTCCGAGGCATCGACCAAACGGATGAAGGCGCACGGTATCCAGGTCTATGACCTGAATAGTGCCGGGCCGCTCTCCCTCTATGTCGATGGGGCCGATGAGACCACCCGCCACCTGCACTTGATTAAGGGCGGTGGCGGGGCCTTGACCCGCGAGAAGATCGTGGCGGCAGCGAGTGAGCGCTTTATCTGCATCGCCGATGAGAGCAAACTGGTTGATATTTTGGGGGAGTTTCCGCTACCGGTTGAGGTGATTCCAATGGCGCGTAGCTACGTCGCCCGTGAGCTAGTGAAGCTCGGCGGCACCCCGATCTGGCGTGAGAACTATGTTACTGATAACGGAAATCTGATTCTGGATGTACGGGGAATGCGGATCATGGAACCCGCCAAGCTGGAGCAGCAGATTAACAACATCGCCGGGGTCGTCACCAACGGCATCTTCGCCCTGCGCCCCGCCGATGAGCTGATCCTCGGCACCCCCAGCGGCCCGAAACAGATCAAGCCCTAGAAAGAAGGTTCGAGGTTCGAGATTCGAGGTTCGAGACTCTAGGCCCCTCG
>SLIM01000112.1 GCA_007135625.1 Gammaproteobacteria bacterium | reverse complement strand
TTGTACCTAACTGGCAATATCTATCTCTGAAAAAATACAGAAAAGCCCTGCGCGGTTTAGAACAGGGCTTTCCATATTTTTTTCGTGTCCCCCAAAAAAGTAATGAGAAAACAGATTTACCTGGGGGCTCCACCTAAGACCCACGGTTTTTGGATCACCTGTTTAAGAAGTTCATGTTCAATCAACAGGTTTGTTTCCTGGATTGTGAACTGCTCCCGGGCGGCTTCCAGTTCAAAAAAGTCGTAAGCAGTTACTAGCCCTGCTGCAAAGCGAGCTTGCTGGGCCTGCAGCTCCCGTTCTAACTCCTCCAGGCGGCTCATCAATTTTTCCTTTTCCTGTTCCATGGAGCGAATGGAGCGATAGATATCCCGAACATTTTGTTCGAGCTGCCTCCTGTTGTCCCGGTAGTCGTCTTCGGCCATGCTAATACTTTTTTCCTTGGCTTCCAGAGGCTCAGGACCTCTCAAGGGGTCCGTATCTTCTCCTTCCAAGTCTAATTGCTGGTGTATCCTGACATCATAGCGGGCCAGCTCAATTTGCTGTTCCGCCAGCCAAAGAGCGATATTGTTTTCCGTGGCGCGAGCTACATAGAGATTCACACCCAGGTCCCTCAACGGCTCCCACTCAGGTGCATCCACCAGCACAGGCCTCTCCTGCATAGACAAACCGATCAGGCGATTCAACCGCTCGTACGCCCCTTGTAAATCCTGTTCCCTGGACTTTAATTCGGCCGCCGCGCTCTCCAGGGCCGACCGCGCCCGTAGATAGTCCAGGCGGCTGGCTGCGCCCAATCTATACAGGACTGAGGCTCTATCGGCATTTTTCTCCGCACGCTCCAGCTCCTGCCGGGCATACTCCACGGCTGCCGTTTCCCGGGAAATATCGAGATAAAGCCTGGTTGTATCATAACCCAAGCGGTCTTTGAGAAGATCTATTTCTCTTTGCGACATGCGCCATTGAAGATCTTTTTGAATCACGTTTAAAGACATGAGGTACTCCAGGGTGGGAATAATGGGATCCATGTCATCCCAGTCCTCTCTAGCCCTCTCCCTAACGATATAGGCCCTTTCAGACCCCGTTACAGCCCGGCGGATTTGAAAACTGTTCCTGATAGCCCGCTCGATACTCTCTTCCAGGGTAAGGGCAATATATTCATTCTCATCATTTTCATTTACAGCCAAGACAGGAGTTCCGGCTGAAAGTATTAGGACGAGCGTTAAAATTAAAGCTCCAATGGTCTTATACATGAGCATAAACATCCTCTCTGGTAGGGTTTCAGTTGGAGAAATAATGGTACATCATTTGTATAATCCAGCTTATATGTTGCATAATACCGTATTCCAAACTGTATGTCAATTACCTCGTCATAAGGCATTTAAGCATCCCTCATGTTTCCAAAGACTTTCTAGAAGTAGCTTTTTGAAGAGGGACGGGGGTAAAAATGAATTCTAAACTGCAGAGAAAGCCAAACCCAACAAACGATTCCTTTCCTTAGATCCCTGCTCGCTTGGTGCTGGATCTATTTTCTATGGAAGAAAAGCAACCATCTCGGCTTTGAGAGTCTAAAACTTCTGAAAAAATAATGCTTTTTTCCCATCTAAGATTATCCCTTCGTGTCACATGAATTGGCAAAAGAGTGTTGACAAAGATAATCAAATGACATAAACTGGTTGTGAGTACACACATTAGTGTTAAGTTCTGATCGATAATGGCAAACCAGCTGAAAGGCTGGGGCGCAAAGCCATGGGTCTAACGCTCTAGACGAGTTATGATTGCCAGGCTCCCGAAAACAGAATTTTTTTATTTTCCTGCATCACGCAACCCTATTTTAATCACGAGCCTAGCCCTGTGGCAATGAAGCAAATAACTTCATATGGTCGGAGCATCTTTATTCATTCATGAAGTGTCGTATGTGCCACTTAGATCCTGCAGAAATACCCTGATAAAGCTTTGCATGGAAAGGAGGACTGCAGCAAATGAACCCTTCGAATAAAACAGGCAGGCTCATGATCATCCTATTATTCTGCTTGACTATCTTCTTCTTCTGGGGAAACAGCGCCCACGCGGTCATGCTTAAGATGGACCTGGAAGAGCTCACAGAAGGCGCAGATAAAATCATCGTGGGAACTGTTCTCAGCAGCAGCAGTAAATGGAATGAGGATCGCACTTCTATTTTCACAAAGGTGACGATTTTGGTTGAAGAAAGATTAAAATATGCAGCCGAGTATCAAGAGATCACCATCATTGTCCCCGGGGGAGAAGCAGAAGGAATAACGCAGGTCGTGTCCGATATGCCCGAATTCAGAGCTGGTGAACGTGTGCTGCTTTTTTTGGATCAGCTAGCAGCGCATCAGGGGCCCCAAATGAACATGAAAGAACTCCTCCCAGCGGCACCTATTTTTTCCATGCATGGCCATTTCCAGGGGAAGCTCGGTATAATAGAAGAAGAAGTGGGTGCATTATCATTAAACGAAATAAAAAATCAGGTACGCAGTTTCATCAGCGGAAAGAATTTTTGCACTGAGCTTGCTTCGACCGACGATGATCCTGTTCTCGTAGGCAGTAGCCCATATGTTTTCAATGGGCAAAAATGGTTTGGTGCATGGCCAGTCGTAGATTACAAAATAAATGCCAGCGGGGGACCTACTGACGGGTGCACTTTAACAGCTTTACAAAATGCGTCCAATACCTGGAACAATGCCGGGGCAAAATTTAGCTTTGATAATGCGGGGACGC
>SLIM01000165.1 GCA_007135625.1 Gammaproteobacteria bacterium | reverse complement strand
TTTTGATTTTTCTCGCCCTTTTGATGATCAGATTCGCCTGAAGCGGGAGCATTTTCGTCTCTTCTGTACGCCCGTTGTTAATCTGTTTGAGATGGATGCAGTCCCGGTGCGTATGGATAATCGTCGGGTTGAGTACCTGATTCGCCCTGAAGGGAGTCCATTTGAACATTATCAGCCCTACTCGGTGAATAGTGTAGTGGGGGTAGAACAGGTCAGTGGCAAAGTAAAAAAATATCATGCTTTTGAATCCTTTGATCATATTATTGAGGAGAGCCGTAAGCGTTCGCGCCCTTACTATCGGGTGCGCAGCAAACCGAGCGTAATTGATGATCAAGGGGTTGATCTTTTTATCTCTTTTATCAATGCTGAAGGGCGGAGCGATGCGCAACTTTTTCCCGACCAGGAGACTGTCTCTATGCGCATGACTTGCTGTAATGGCCCGCTGGCAACAGAGTTGAAAGAGCGGGATATTCAAGTGGCGACAGGAGACTCTCCAGAGTTTGCAACTTTCGAAAATATTACGATGGTCGCTGCCTATCTGCCGCCTCCGATGGAGAGTGGTCTGCATTGGCAGTTGATCTCCAATATGGCGCTGAACTATATCTCACTGACTAATAAAGATGCATTGCAAACCATTCTTTCAGCATACAACTTTAACGCTTTTTTCAATGAGCAGGCGGCGCGTGAGCACTATCAAAGACTGACCGGTATCGTTGCGACAGAGGCCCGCCCAGCGGATCGTCTCTACCGTGGTGCGCCGATTCGTGGTACTAAAACGAAGCTGGTATTGCGCGAATCCAATTTTGCGGGTGAGGGGGATCTCTATCTTTTTTCTGCTGTGTTGAATGAGTTTATGGCGCTTTATGCCAGTATTAACTCTTTTCACCAGTTGACAGTGGTTGACGAGGAGCGAGGAGCAATCTACGAATGGCCGATTCGAATCGGGAAACTCCATCTGATCTAAGAGCGCAGTTGTGCGATGAAGCACGGCGCTACAGCTTTTTTCAGTTGATCTATCTGCTAGAGCGCTATGGCGCGAATCTGATGGAGCAGTCAGCGTTTGCTGAGGTTGGCTACCGTCACGCCCAAGAGAGCGAGCTGCTACGCTTTCGTCCCGAGGCCTCGCTAGCCTTCTCTGCTGCTGATGTTGCGGCACTGGAGTACTGTCCGCAAATTGCCAGTGCGCAGAAGACGCAGCATGAGCATCTGCTGCTGACGGCTACCTGTTTGGGGCTATATGGTACGGTCTCCCCATTGCCCACGAACTATACCGAGGCGATTATCTTTACCGATCTGGACGAGCATCAGCGGCGGGAGTTCCTTGATCTTTTTCATCATCGCATTTATTCGCTATTCTATCGCTGCTGGAAAAAGTACCGTTACTATCTGGAGTATCGCTCCGGGGCAGTAGACCTCTTCTCTGATCGCGTATTTGCGCTAATCGGGCTATCCGCTGGAGTGCGCGGTCACTGTGTAATTGATCAGCCCGTGTTGGTAGCAGAGGATCTGGCCGCAGGAGAGCCGGTGGATGTACGTCAGGAGTATGCACATCTTAACTGGGTGCGGCTATTGAGTTATACCGGGGTATTAAATATGCGGGTACGCCCAGCGGCAGTCATGGAAAAGGTCGTTTCTCACTACTTTAGGGGGGTGCCAACAGAGATTCGCCAATGTGTGGAGCGTTGGGTCAGCATTGAGGAGGATCAGAAAAATCGCATCGGGTTGGCTGGCTGTGCCTTGGGAGAGGAGTTTGTACTTGGTGAACGGGTGCTGGATCGGGCCGGCAAGTTTGAGCTGATTCTGGGACCGATCTCTTTCGAACGTTTCTGTTCGTTTTTGCCAGGTAGCAAAAATTACTCTATTTTGACTGCCTTGGTAAAGTATCTGTTAGTTGATCAGTTGGATTTTTCTATCCGCTTGGTGCTGAAGCGTTCCGAGGTTCCGATTTGGGGGTTAACTGCCGACAGCTCAGTTCGTTTGGGTTGGTCAGGGTGGTGCGGCGATCCGGGTACTGATGATCCGTCTGTGCTATTGCCAGGCAGAGGAAACTACGCAGAGAAAAGTGTGTTGGGGTGAGGTGAAGTAGGTAGTGTGCGGTGAAGGTAGGTGTTCTGCCGTTTGCTGTGACAGCCTTTTGTGCTATTTTTTACTGACTATTAAGGTATAGAAAAATGACGATGATCAATCTGAAATCGCTGTTTAACTGTTTGAATCCATACTGCAAACGTGCCTTGGAGGGAGCTGCTGGCATGAGCGTCTCTCGCGGGCATTATGAGGTCACTATTTCTCATGTAATGCTAATGCTGCTGGGGGATGTGGATCGCGATCTTGCGCAGATACTACGGCATTATGAGATTGATGCTTCTCGACTAGAGCGGGCGTTACAGCACAGCTTGGATAGTGAGCGCTCGGGAAATCCCGGAAAACCGGCTTTTTCGACCCTGCTCATTGAGTTGCTGGAGAGTGCCTGGATGCATGGCTCGGTGGAGTTGCACATGGCCGAGATTCGCTCTGGATTGCTGTTGTTAGCGATGCTGAAAGATGAAAATCGTTTTGGCCAGAGCGACTGGTCTCCATTGTTGGCACCCATCTCGGCAGATGACTTGCGAAAGGGGTTTTTTGATATTACTGCCAACTCCAAGGAAGAAGCAAATTTTATCGGGGTAGAGAAGCGCGGTGCGTCAGAGGCGGCACAGGCAGCGACGCGTGAGGATAGTGCGCTGGGAAGATTTACCATCAACTTCACCGAGCAGGCTAGGGAGGGGAAGATCGATCCGGTCTTTTGTCGTGATCGGGAGATTCGGCAAATGATCGATATCCTGAGCCGCCGCCGCAAGAATAACCCAATAGCCGTTGGTGAGGCAGGTGTTGGTAAAACTGCGGTTATTGAAGGCTTGGCACTAAAGATCGTGCAGGGGGATGTTCCTGATGTCCTCAAGAACGTTGAAATCATTGCTCTTGACTTGGGGTTGCTGCAAGCAGGGGCGAGCGTCAAGGGGGAGTTTGAAAATCGCCTTAAAGCGGTTATTGAGGAGGTTAAATCCTCAGCCAAGCCGCTTATCCTATTTATTGATGAAGCGCATACCCTGATCGGTGCGGGTGGTCCTGCGGGCGGAGGAGATGCCGCGAATCTGCTGAAGCCTGCCCTGGCACGTGGTGAGTTGCGCACGGTCGCGGCCACAACCTGGTCGGAGTATAAGAAGTATTTTGAGAAGGATCCGGCTTTGGCGCGACGTTTTCAACTGGTTAAGTTGGAGGAACCTTCGCCGCAGGATGCTGTTGTGATCTTGCGAGGATTGCGGGATAGCTATGAAAAAGCGCACGGTATCTATATGCGTGATGACGCGATTGAGGCAGCGGCAATGCTCTCGTCGCGCTACATTTCAGGCCGTCAACTGCCCGATAAGGCGGTAGATGTATTGGATACGGCAGCCGCTCGGGTGAAGATCAGTGTGAGTGACAAGCCGGCGCAGGTTGATGACCGTGAGCGCATGATCATGACGTTGGAGCGTGAGCTGAACGCATTGACCCGCGATGTGGATGCTGGTTTGCGGGAGGGGGATGAGCGAATGGAGGAGCTACGACTGCGGATTGCGGCGATTCGCAGTGAGCTGGAGATCCAGGTTCCGCGCTGGGAGCAGGAGCGAGATGCGGTTACCCGGCTGCTTGCGCTACGCCAGCAGTTGGCGGAGGCGAAGTTGGCGGAAAATCGTGACGAGGAGGTGATTTCCGGGCTGCGGCAGCAGGTTGAGCAGGCCGCTGGTGAGGTTGCTGTCGCGCAAGGGGATGATCCACTGATTCACTACGAGGTTACCCCGGATGTCATTGGTCGGGTTATTTCTGATTGGACGGGCATTCCTATTGGAAAAATGGTGAAAGATGAGGCGGGGTCGGTACTGGCCTTTCATCAGCGTCTGGCGGATCGAATCAAGGGGCAAGGGTACGCCTTGGATGCGCTAGATCGGGGGGTTCGTGCGGCAAAGGCCGGATTGCGCAATCCGGAAGCGCCTTTGGGGGTCTTTTTGTTGGTGGGGCCTAGTGGTGTAGGGAAGACCGAAACTGCTTTGGGGGTCGCCGATATTCTATTCGGTGGCGAGCGCTTTATGGTTTCGATCAATATGTCGGAGTTTCAGGAGAAGCATACCGTTTCCCGTCTGATTGGTTCGCCTCCAGGGTATGTTGGTTACGGTGAAGGTGGTGTGCTAACTGAGGCGGTGCGCCAGCGTCCTTACTCGGTGGTGCTGCTAGATGAGGTGGAGAAGGCGGATCTGGAGGTAATGAACCTTTTCTATCAAGTTTTTGATAAGGGGGTGCTTTCGGATGGTGAGGGACGGGTGATCGACTTTCGTAATACGGTGGTCTTTTTGACCAGTAATCTTGCAACCGAAGAGCTTACCCGGATCGGTCTGGCGGAGGGGGATGCTCTTTCTATGGATGAGATTGTAGAGCAGGTTCGTCCGATTTTAAGCCGCCACTTTAAGCCTGCGCTGCTTGCGCGTATGGAGATCGTGCCCTATCTGCCGATTCGTGGCGAAGCACTAGCAGGAATCGTGAGTGCCAAGATGAGTAAGCTGATTACTAGGATGTGGGACTCTCACAAGATCCATTTTAGTTGGAGTGATCATGTCATTGAGCAGATTGTTGCCCGCTGTACCGAAGTGGAGACCGGGGCACGCAATATCGACCACATCATTAATCGTAATCTGTTACCGAAGATTGCTGCTGAGATTCTGTCGAGTCTCGGTGGCACCGTGCAGTACGATACGTTGAGAGCGGATTTGGATGAGCAGAGAGAGTTTGTCTTTCATTTTGGTTTTTCCGGTGATGTGAAAGGGCAGGATGCGGTGTCTGCGCAGGAGGCAGAGGCGGGAGGAGAGCCTGTAGCGTAAGTACAGGGTATATAAACAGATAGTCCTCTCGTGGAAGCGAGAGGAACGCCCATCTTTTCCTTGTGTACCCCTTGTCTCGCGGCGTGATAAGCATGAGTTTCGGCCTTTTGATCATTCGGTTTTAGTCGCAAGTGGAGGTGCGCTCTCCAAGCGCATATCCGACGAGTGCTGGAAACGATAGTTAAGATCTTTGGCAAGGGGGAGTGCGGGGTAAAGTTGAAGTTATTTTGGCTGTTCTCTTAGGTCGGTACAGGAATATCCTATGCTAGATCATCTCAAGAACCCACTAGATGTGATTAGCGAATTTATCGATATCGCTCGATCATTGTCATCGGAGAGGGATTTGGGGTCGTTACTCAATCGCATTGTGGCAACGGCGCTTCAATTGAGTGGTGCACAGACCGGACGTATCTATATTCTCGATAGATCACGTAAGCAGTTGGTGCCAGCGGTGTCTCAATATCCTGATGGTACTATTGTTCCAGAGATACTGGGGAGCATTGCGCTCTATCAGGAGAGTGCTAGGGAACAACGTAATAATACGAACCCTCTTGCCTTTGCCTCGTTCAATGGTCAGTTGCTGCATATCGAAGATATTTATCACTACTCCGGTTTTGATTGCCAGGAACTCTACCACTTTGATCGTCACTATAACTACAAGACGCGCTCACTGTTGATCATCCCATTGAAGGGGAGTAATGACTTTGTGATTGGTGCGTTGCAGCTTTCGAACTACTGTAATTACGAAAGTCGAAAGGTTGGTCCCTTTAGCGCTGCTGCACAGACCTTGGCCCAAGCCTTTGCTTCACAGGCTGCGGTAGCGATTGATAATGCCCAATTGCTCAAAGAGAATAGTCGCTTGATTGCGATTCTTGATGCCGCAAACCGGGAGCTGGAGGAGGAGAATCGTCGTCTGAAGAAGCGGTTGCATGGTGAGTGTCGATTTAATCGCATCCTGGTTGGTGACTCTAGTGCCATGCAGCGAGTCTATCAGTTGATGGAGAAGGTGGTGGATAGTGATGCCACGATCTTTCTGCACGGTGAAACAGGTACTGGAAAAGAAGTTATTGCACAGGCGATTCACTCTAATAGCAATAGAAAGATGGGTCCATTTATTGCGCAGAACTGTGCCGCACTTCCAGAAAATCTTCTTGAAAGCGAGCTGTTTGGCTATCGGAAAGGGGCATTCAGTGGTGCAGATCGGGATAAAAAGGGGATGATCCAAGCGGCCCATGAGGGTACTCTCTTTCTGGATGAGATCGGTGATATGCCACTAGGTCTCCAAGCGAAGGTGCTGCGCTTCCTGCAAGAGTTTGAAATTCGTCCTCTTGGCAGTGTGGAGAGTGTTAAGGTGAATGTGCGGGTAATTGCCGCGACCCATCAAAACTTGGAAGAGTTGATTCGGGAAGGGCGCTTTCGAGAAGATCTTTACTACCGCTTGCATATTTTTCCCATTGAGATAGAGCCGCTACGGCGACGTCGTGAAGATATTCCATCCCTGATGAAATTTTTTCTTGATAAATACAATAACTCCTATGACAAGAAGGTACAAGGAGTCTCTCCGGCAGCGATGGATGCGTTAATGCGCTATGATTACCCAGGCAATGTGCGTGAGCTATCTAATTTGATTGAGCGTGCTGTGTTAATTTGTGATCCGGGCGGGTATCTATCCGTTGAACACTTCTCTTTTAAGGTTCTGTGCGCTAAAGAGTCCATTGAAGGGGGTATTTTGGGTAGAGTGCTGGATGGAGCGGGGGCATTGAAGGAGAGTATGGCACATGTTGAGGCGGAGCTGATCGAGAAGCGTCTGCGTCGCTATCAGTGGAACCAGACAAAAACGGCTAAGGATTTAGGTATTTCGCGGCGTTCTCTAATTGATAAGATGCAACGCTATAAAATACAGAATTATTATTAGGTGATTAAGGTGCCAACGCCAAGTAGGCTCTGGGTGCGACCCGAACCGATGCGTCTCCTGCTCCTTGCGTAGAACGGCTCTTCAGGCCGCCTGTCGGCCCAAGGGCGAATCACGGTGATCTTTTGAGGTGATATCGCGCCGCCCGAAGCATCACTTTGCGTTGCACTTAGATTTAACCAGCTTGAATTCGAGAGCCTAGTAGGCAATAATCCCGCAACACCCCACTCGCCACCCGCCACACCAGAGGCACACCATGACCAATAAAATTTTTCTCAGCGAAAGCGAAGCGCCCACCCACTGGTACAACGTCGTTGCCGACATGCCCAACCCCCCGACTCCGCCGTTAGGGCCAGACGGTCAGCCGATCGGCCCGGATGCCCTAGCGGCGATCTTTCCCGAGGCGCTGATTGAGCAGGAGATGAGCGCCGAGCGCTGGATTCCGATCCCCGAAGCCGTCCAAGAGGCACTGCGCATCTGGCGACCGACTCCGCTGATTCGCGCCCGTCGGCTAGAGCAGGCGCTAGGCACCCCGGCGCGGATCTACTACAAAAACGAATCGGTCAGCCCGGCAGGCTCCCATAAACTCAACACCGCCGTTGCCCAGGCCTACTACAACCAGCAGGCGGGGATTCGTCGCCTCGCCACCGAAACCGGGGCGGGGCAGTGGGGCTGCTCACTGGCACTGGCCGGACAGCTCTTTGGCATTGAGGTACGGGTCTACATGGTCAAGGTGAGCTACCACCAGAAACCCTATCGCCGCTCGCTCATGCAGACCTGGGGGGCAGAGGTCTTCGCCAGCCCCACCGAGATGACCGCCTCAGGGCGCAAGCTGTTAGCGCTCGATCCCGACTCCCCCGGCTCCTTGGGCGCGGCGATCTCCGAGGCGGTGGAGGAGGCAGCGGGACGCGCCGATACCAACTACGCCTTGGGTTCGGTCTTAAACCACGTACTCCTGCACCAGACGGTGATCGGGCTGGAGGCGAAAAAACAACTGGAGATGATCGGTGAGTATCCCGATGTGGTCTACGCCCCCTGTGGCGGCGGCTCCAACTTCGGCGGCATCGCCTTCCCCTTCTTCGCCGACAAAGCCGCCGGACGTGAAATCGAACTGGTGGCGGTGGAGCCAACCTCCTGCCCGACCCTGACGCGCGGAATCTACGCCTACGACTTTGGGGATGCAATCGGCCTAACCCCACTCACGAAGATGTACACCCTCGGACACGACTTCATGCCGCCCGGCATTCACGCTGGTGGCTTGCGCTACCATGGCGACTCAGCGCTAGTGAGTCAGCTCTACCACGAGGGGCTGCTCTCAGCGGTAGCGATCCCCCAGCTTGAAACTTTTGAAGCGGGAGTGCTATTTGCTCGCAGTGAGGGGATCGTCCCGGCCCCGGAGTCGACCCACGCCATCGCCGCAGCGATTCGTGAGGCGCGACGCTGCACCGAAAGCGGCGAGGCGAAGAGCCTGCTGCTTAATCTTTCCGGACATGGTTATTTTGATATGGCCTCCTATGATGCCTATTTTGCCGGGCAGCTACAGAACTACGACTACCCCGAAGCGGCGATTCAAGCGGCCCTCTCCCACCTTCCGCTGGGAAGGTAAGCGCAGCCACCGGCATGGGGGGGGCAGTGGTGCAATTCAAGCGGTAATCTCCCCTTCCGCTGGGAAGGGGTTGAAGCGGTCGCCGGGCGAAATCGCAACAAATCGGAAAATTGTGCTTTACAGAACCTCGGAAGCGTGTATAATAGCCCCTCTTCCAAGCAATGGCCTCAGCGGTCATGCTCCCGGTTGGGTAAACCACTTCGCACAGGCCAAGCCTTGCGGATGAGTGCGGAAGTACAGGCGCGTAGCTCAGTTGGTTAGAGCACCACCTTGACATGGTGGGGGTCGTTGGTTCGAATCCGATCGCGCCTACCACATTCTATCAAGCCCCGCCCACCCGATGGCGGGGCTTTTTTGTTTTTGGACTGCGCTGTTATGGCGGGGTATCTGGTGAGGGAGAAGAGCAGATGAGTGGTGATGCCGAGAAGTATCAGCGCCTGGTCAATCGGTTTATAGCCCTGGCGAACAACATGAAAGATGAAGGGCTGGACATTCACATGGTCGCCGATGCCATGATGTTCTCCTCGGCAGTCTATATTACCTATACTGCCGCAGGAAACGAGGGCGGGCTGACCGAAAGCGGGATCGAAAAGGTCACCGCAACCTACCAGCGCCACCTGCTGCAGGTGCAGGAGCTGAAGCGGCAGCAACTGGAGAGTGGCGACGAGGAGAACCCGCCGCCGCCGTCACGCGCTGGACGCAAGAAGCACCGCCACTAAGGAACGTTTCCTCAATAACAAAGACAACCATCACAGCAGAACATCCCGGAAACCCTAGGCCTGCGTGGTGATTCTTGCAGAGAAGTCTTCACTTTGTTGTTGAATCGTTCCTAAACCCCATTCAAAACCTTTGCTGGAGTGAGTCCGCCGGTCAGGAGTCGATGCGAAATGCCACAAATTACCCTTCCCGATGGTTCGCAACGCGAATTTGCCGAACCGGTCTCGGTCGCCGAAGTGGCCGCCGCGATTGGCCCCGGACTGGCCAAAGCGGCGCTTGCCGGACGCATCGGCGAGCGGCTGGTCGATCTTAGTCACCGCATTGAACAAGATTGTGCGCTGGCGATTGTCACCGCCAAAGAGGCGGAGGGGCTAGAGATCATCCGCCACTCCACCGCTCACCTGCTCGCCCATGCGGTCAAGGAGCTATTCCCCGAAGCGCAGGTGACGATCGGGCCAACCATCGAAAACGGCTTCTACTACGACTTCGCCTACCAGCGCCCCTTCACCCCAGAAGATCTGGCGGCGATTGAGCGGCGCATGGAGGAGCTGGCGCAGAGGGATCTTCCCTTGCAGCGCGAAGTGATGGGGCGGGATCAGGCGGTCGCCTTTTTTCAGCAGCAGGGGGAGGCCTACAAGGCGGAGATTATCGCCGCGATTCCCGCCGAGCAGGAGCTGTCGCTCTACCGCCAGGGCGATTTCATTGATCTCTGCCGTGGCCCCCACGTCCCCAGCACCGGCAAGCTGCGGGCCTTTGCGCTGATGAAGGTCGCCGGGGCCTACTGGCGCGGCGATTCGAAGAACCAGATGCTGCAACGCATTTACGGCACCGCCTGGCGCGACAGCAAGGAGCTGAAAGGCTACCTGCACCGCCTGGAGGAGGCCGAAAAGCGTGACCACCGCAAGCTCGGCAAGGCACTGGGGCTGTTTCACACCCAGGAAGAGGCCCCCGGCATGGTCTTCTGGCACCCCAAGGGGTGGCAGATCTACTTGACCATTCAGGAGTACATCCGCAGCCAGTTGCAGCGCAACGGCTACCAGGAGGTGCATACCCCGCAGGTCCTCGACCGCTCGCTCTGGGAAAAATCGGGGCATTGGGAGAAGTTCGGTGAGATGATCTTCACCACCCACTCGGAGAACCGCGACTACGCGATTAAGCCGATGAACTGCCCGGCCCACGTGCAGATCTACAACCACGGACTGCACAGCTACCGCGATCTGCCGCTGCGTCTCGCCGAGTTCGGCTCCTGCCACCGCAACGAGCCGTCGGGAACCCTGCACGGGCTGATGCGGGTGCGCAACTTCGTGCAGGATGATGCCCACATCTTCTGCACCGAAGAGCAGATCCTCTCCGAAGTCTCCGACTTCATCGACCTGCTGTTTGCGGTCTACCGCGACTTCGGGTTTAACGAGGTGCTGATCAAGTTCTCCACTCGACCGCTGCAGCGGGTCGGTGACGATGCGCTCTGGGACAAGGCCGAGCAGGCGCTGCAGGATGCCCTTGACCACAAGCAGTTGGCGTGGGAGTTGCAGCCCGGCGAAGGGGCTTTTTACGGCCCCAAGATTGAGTTCTCGCTGCGTGACTGCCTGGAGCGGGTGTGGCAGTTGGGTACTATTCAGCTCGACTTCTCCATGCCGCAGCGGCTGGGCGCTGAGTATGTTGCCGAAGACAACACGCGCAAAGTTCCGGTCATGCTCCACCGCGCCAT
>SLIM01000353.1 GCA_007135625.1 Gammaproteobacteria bacterium | reverse complement strand
GAGTCGAAAGAGGGTGAGGCTGCGCTTTTCGTCGGCAACTACCGTCTCTTGCTGGCTGAGACTCAACTCCAGTATCGGCTGGTTAAGGATGACCTCTAACACTCGCTTGGCGATTTTTTCGTTCTGCATGAGGTATTTGAAGGCGTTGTCGTAGAGTGGGTTGATGATCTTCATGGGATAGCTGTGGCTCGGGGTGGAGGAAAAAAGGTTGATGGTGTGCCATTTTAGCCCGGATGATCGTCATGGCCTCCTGCTTTAGTCGAGCAGCGGACGATCTTGACGAATCTCCCGTTGCCATGCGGCAGGATCTTTAATCTCGGCAAATAGATTCTTGGTTGCCGCCTCTTCCATCAGGCGAGCCAGCTTGGTTCCGGTAGGTTCATCTTCGCAGACCTCCTCTCGCTGTGGTGATTGCGCCATTTTCAGTTTTAAAAACTCGACAAAGTGAAATACTTCTTGCTGCATGGACGGTGGGAGGGTTTCAACTTCGTAAATCAGTTGTTTTGTCAGTGCGTTCATATTGGTGGTTCCTATAGTTTTCATCTGGTTGCTAGGCGCTGCTTGGCAATGGCAGCGGGGCAAGCTCTGCTTGGCGATGGGTGGCCCGCTCGCCTCCGTTCCATGCCGCGTTGTTTCCACTGTTCTGCGATTGTTGTCATCGTCTCATTCCCTCCATAACGCAAGGCTTCAGTGACCACGGTGCGTAGGGCGATCCGCCTCGGTGCAGCGCTCGGTTTGGTAGAACCGCTGTTTCGTTACCGATTTGGTTGTTAAGATACCACGGACGTATACTATGAACTACCCGCAACATAGGCTGGTAGGCTGGTGCTAGTACAGCCGCGCCAAAGTATTTATGGCAATATTCAGGTTCGAGGTGCTAGGTTCGAGAAGGAGAGTTCCTCGTTCCTAGCGTCTAGCGCCTAGCGTCTAAAACCTAGCACCACCACCCAAGGCCTACCGCCGGTGCTACCCATCGTACTCTCAATGTTTTAGACCGCCTGAAAAATCAGATGAATCCCAACCAACGTCATGAGGTAGATAAACGCCTCTTTAAGGAGTCGTTCTGCCATCCGTTTGTTGAGTTGCGGGCCAATCTGTCCACCGATAAGGGTGCCGAGTCCGCCCCAGAGGACATACTCCCAGGCGATGGGGTCGGCGATGTAGAAGGTGCGTAGGGAGGCGGCGGTGAGGGCGAGTAGGAACATGACCGGGATTACGGTTGCAATGGCACGTCGCATCTCAATGCCGAGGCGGCTTTTAAGGAGCGGGATAATCCATTCGCCAATGCCGGTGGAGAGGAGTCCCATCATGCCGCCAAAAAAGGCGGGTACCGGGAGTATTCCCCAGAGTCGGCGGCGGGTGTTAGCGGTTCGGCTCCGCCCTTCGTCGCCTTCGCCGACGGCGACGAAGAGCAGGGCGAGGGTCATCGCCATTATCCCGAGGGCGAGCTGGACGTGGCTTTGGGCGAGGTGGAGGCTAAAGAGGCTGCCGATCATGACTCCTGGGGCGGCGACTGCGAAGAGGAGGAGCGATAGGCGGTGGTTGCTGAGGCCGCTGCGCAGGTAGACCCAGGAGCCGCTGCCGAGGCCGATCACTTGAATGAGCAGCGAGAGGGTTACGGCTTCGCTGGGTGAGAGGCCGTAGCCGACGATGAGGAGTGGTGTCCAGAGGATCCCCCCGCCGATGCCAATGGCCATTGCGGCGGTGGCAATGAGTACGCCTGCGGTGAAGAGTCCGAGAATTGCGAGCCACTCCATGGTTCTCTCCTGTAGCTGAGGATAGAGGACGGGGGACAGATAAAAATCTGTTGCTGGTTAAAAAGATCTGTTACTGAGTTAAAAAATCTGTTGCTGGGTTAGTTGAAGAAGGTGAAGGAGCCGACGAAACCGCGCATTGCTTGAAGATCGCGTTGTGCTTGCAGTAGCTCTTCGGGGGGGGATATACCTTGCTGTTGCAGCCGCTGCGCTACCTGTTCCAGTTTTCCGAGGATATCTTCGCTGGTGGTAGAGGTGAAGGCGGCGACCTCTTGCAGGTTGCTGGTGAGGTCGTTGATGGTGGTGCCGACCTGTCCGATCTCATCTTTTCCTTCGACTTCCACCATCTGGCTGAGGTCGCCTGCGTTTATGCGCTGGGCGATGGCGGCCATTTTTTGTAGCGGGGTGGTGATGTTTTGTATGAACATCATTAAGACTATCGCAACTACCAGAGTTAATACGCCGAACATAATTACGATTTTATTGCGTAGTCGGTCGAGGGGGTCGGCTTCGATAACGCCTTCTGATGACGGCTCTGCGAGGCCGCAGATTTCGGCTTGAAGTCCTGCTCGGCTCATCTCAAAGTAGAACTCGATGCCGATCATGATTGCGGCGAGGGCGATCAGGAGAAAGTAGTTGAGTAGTCGTGCTTGTAGGCTTCGGTTCATTTTTTGGTGACTCCTTTACCATGGTATATGTCGGTCGCCCTTTAGGGCGCGGACGGCCTGCACAGGCGGTCTTACTTTGTCCATCAAGCCTGCACAGGCCGAACTACTTTACCCATCGGCATGAAGGCCGCCCTACCTCACCTCGTCCTACTTGGCGGTTTCCTCGCCCTACTTGGCGGTTCGACTGCGTGCGGTGACGGTAATCTGGTCACTGGCACGGCCACAGGGGAGACCGCTGCCATCTTCAACGGTGAGGGTCACTCGGTACTCTCCCGGTTCGCTGTAGCGGTGGGCGATGCGCTGGCCGTGGCGGGTGTT
>SLIM01000091.1 GCA_007135625.1 Gammaproteobacteria bacterium | reverse complement strand
CTCCGGCCACCTTGACCGCTTACAGCGAAAGTTCCGCCGTAAGTGGCTGAGTCCTTTGGGCGAAATGCCCCGCTTGACACTCTCCGATCAAGGTATTGGCCGGAAGGATGGCCAAGGCCCGATTCCGCGATGCGGGCAATAATCAGCAGTAAAAAAATGGGCAAACGCCGCACTATTTGTGCTATAAAGCAGTCACAGACCGAGAGACTCAACCGTTTAGTATAGATACAAACAAGGTTTTTCTATGTCCAACTTTCTCCTCTTCACCGCGCACACCAAGGCAATCACCCCCCCTTTTGAGAGGCCCTTTCTCAACGCCACTACCCACGATGGTAAAACGATTCGTTTTTTGGGTGTGGAGCACGGTACCCATGGCCGCAACCTGACGACGATTAAACACCAAGGCTCACCGATGATCGCCTGGATCTCGGAGCTGCACCCATCCAACAACCCATCCATTGAATGGGATGTACCCCCGGAGAGTGTCGTCGCCATTTTGCCACACACCACCACATCACTGAAAATCGCAATACAGAACGGTGAGACGGAGTCGCTGCTGAAAGCACTGCGGCGGCAATACCCGATGCTGCGCTACGCCACTACCAAGTGAGATGGCTAACGATAGTAGTCGTGCTGGTAGTAGGAGTCGTAGTGGCGACCGTAGCGACTATAGGCCCCATACTTGCCGTACTGGGCGTAGCGGGCGCTTTTGCGCAGATCCTGCTGGTTAAGCACCACCCCGATCATCACCGCCCTGGCACGATAGAGGCGTTTTAGCGCCGCCTGAACCAGCGGGTAGGGGGTGGCATCGGCACGCACGACATAAAGCACCCCACTGGCCACCTTGGAGATCAGAATCGGGTCGCTGACCGCCTGTACCGGGGCCGAGTCGATCACCACCCGATCATAATGCTCCGCCAGTCGCTCCATGCAACTGGCAA
This sequence comes from Gammaproteobacteria bacterium, assembly GCA_007135625.1. GTDB lineage: Bacteria > Pseudomonadota > Gammaproteobacteria > Chromatiales > Chromatiaceae > SLIM01. The sequence continues at coordinate 9,895 of SLIM01000091.1, read as the reverse complement.
AGCGCTTTGACGAGAGCAGTTCGGAAGGGTTGGGGGGGATCACCCCGGCTGCGAGGACTGATAGCCCCTCCTCAACCTGGTGAAGCACCTCCTCCTCACTCGCCTTTCCGGCCACCAGGTCGGAAAGCCCAGGCTTATCCTTTGGTATTTCAAAATATTTCCCCACCGAGGGCCGCCGCATATCGGCATCGACCAGCACCACCCGCTCCATCTGCCCGAGCGCCAGCGCCAGGTTGATTGCAACAGTGGTTTTGCCCTCACCGGGGACTGTGGAGGTGAGCATAACGATCTTATGGGGGTTATCCAGCCCCGAGAGCAGCACTCCGCTGCGAATCGTTCGGATCGACTCGGCAAAGCCCGATTTACTATCCTCCAATACATAACGCGCCGGACTTTTCTCCTTGACCTGTTTTTTGCCCAGCAACTGAAGAGTTCCAAGCGTCGGCAGACCGAGGCGCTGCTCGACATCATCCCCATTTTTCAGAGTAGAGTCGAGCATCTCCAGCAGCAGCACCAGCCCGATTCCAACCACCAGCGCCAGCATGGTGGCCATCATAATAATACGGTTTTTGTTGGGGGCTACCGCTCCGCGTGGCACCTCCGCCGCATCGATCACCTTAGCATTGGCAGTATCCATATCGAGCGCAACGTTGGTCTCCTTGAACTTGGTCAGGAAGGCATCGTACAGCTCACGATTCACCTCCGCCTCACGCCGCATCGCCCGCAGGGTAAACTCCTGACGGTTGGCCTCTTGCAGCTCATCGCGCAGCTCATTCAGCGAACCTTCCAAGCGCTGTACCCGCACCCGCTGGTTAGATAGCTCCTCCGCCGCCGCCGCCACGGCAATCCGAATCTCGGCATCAATGCGCTCGGTAATGCTGGCCAGCTCCCGCTCGGCGGTCTGCATGTTGGGATGTTTCGGGCCATAGCGGGCAGCGAGATCGTTAAAATTGGTCTGCGCTCGGGCCATCTCGTTTTTCAGATTCTGCACGCGGGCATTGCTCATCGCCACCGGGTCCATGGCAATCTCGGCATGGGAGAGCAGTTGCAGCCGCCGCAGCGCCCGATGCTCATCCTCCAGTGTCATCAGTCGCTGCTGGGCGGTTCGCAGTTGCTCCGAGACATCGTTAAAGCGGCGACTCACCAGCGCACCGGCGGCCTCGTCGGAGAGGATCTCGCTGCGTTCGATAAAGCGCTGTAAGCGCTGCTCCGAGTCGCGCACTGTGATGCGCAGCTCGCTCATTTTGTCGGTCAGCCAGAAACCGGCTCGCTGCATCATCTCCAAGCGGTTATTCATCCCCATCTCGATATACTCTTCGGCGTAGGCGTTGACGATGTCTGCCGCCAATTTCGGGTCAGACGAGGTGAAGGAGAGGGCGATAATATCGGTATTCTCATGCCGCCGCGCCTGGATACCCGCCGCCAGTGAGCGGGCAATTTGGCGCTTCAGCGCCTCCTCATCGACCTCGGTCACCGCCACCGGCTCCTGCTTGGGGAGCCAAAAGAGCAGATCTTTCCAGGTGAAGTGCTTGCGCAACTCCGCCAGCTCGGGATACTTGGCCCTTGATTCCGCCTGCTGCCGTGGATCGTATTCGGGGTGTTCCCACAACGTCAGGCGATCAACAACCTTCTCAGCAAGTGATTGAGACTTGAAGAGGCGAATCTGGGTCTCGTAGTAGGTGAGGGAGCGGTAGTAGGCCATCCACGAATCCCCTCCGACATCCGCCTTCACCGGACTGACCCGGTTCGCCCCGAGGTCGATCAGCAGTGAGCTGTGGGCGCGATAAAGCGGCTCTAGCGAGTGGGCATAGAGCATCGCCAGCAGGCCAACCGCAATTACCAGCGCACTAATGCCCCACTTGTGTCGCCACAAAGTACGCCAGTAGGCGAGCAGATCCATCCCCCCCTCTTCCTCTCGGCTCTCTCGCCCAAAGGGAGCAAAGGGGGCATCGGGTTGACCACGCTCCTCATACAGATCTCGACCAGGAAGACTCTTATGCACCGAACCGTAAAACCTCTAGTTAAAATATGGCAATAGCGCCAATGTTTGCCCTTTTGTCTGCAGAGAGCACTTTGGCAAAACAAAAGAGTACATCAATCCCACCAATCGCTTCTCAATGATTTGATGATAACGCTTCCAGGTCGTTTTGTCGCCCCTAAAGTTTGTATCGGGTGCGACGCAAATCGATGCACAAAGCCTTGTAGTGCGGTGCTTCAGGCGACCTGTCACCGCCCCGGAGCGACCCACAACCTCTTTCCGAAGTTGTGTGGAGCGGTTCATCAATAGCAAAGACAACCATCACAGCAGAACATCCCATAGATTCTGGGTCTGCATGGTGTTTCTCATAGAGAAGTGTTCTCTTTGTTGTTGAATCATTCCTGTCGTGCTGTCTGAAGCTTCACTTTGAGTCGCACCCGTTTTTTACCGGGGTAACAACCGATGTAACGCTTGACACCCCCCCTCCCCTGTTTGCTACAGTAACCGGGGAGGGTGCCGCTAGGGTCACTCCTCAAATCCCACATTGACTGCCCTCCCGGGCAAAACACATAAGGAATCAATGATTATGCGACTTACCTCCTTTACTGTAACTGCAATTTTCTTCGCTACCCTCCTCGCGGCCCCGCTCCTCTCTGCCCAGTCCCCAGGAGCAGCTCTCAGCCAGGAGCAGCTTCAGCAACTGCAAGTCCTGCAGCAGGAGAACCAACAACTTCAGCAGCAGATTGGGCAGATTCAGCAGCAGGCGGTAGAGCAGAACCCCGACCTGTTGGAGCAGAATGAGAAGCTACAAGAGATGATCTTGGAGAGTATGGTCGCGGGTGGTTTTGATCCCGAAGCGGATATGCGGAAGATGGATGAGTTGCGTGCCGAGTATACCCAGCCAGAGACGACTGAGCAGCGTAAAGTAGCCTTGCAGCAGGAGGCGCAGCAGATCACCACCCGCCTTGAGCAGGCGGAAGAGCGTGCGATTGCCGATCCCAAGGTACAGGCCGCCGGCACTAAGCTGGAGGAGGAGCTGATCGCGACGATGAGCCGTATCGACCCGAACTTTTCTAAGCTGATGGAGCAGTTGACCGCCAATCAGGAGAAAATGCGGCAGGTGATGGGGCTGGTCGCTCCCTAACTCTGATCGGAGATTCGAGATTCGAGATTCGAGATTCGAGGTGCGAGGCGCTAGGTGCTAGGCACTAGGTACGAGGCGCTAGGTGCGAGGCGCTAGGCGCTAGGTGCGAGGCGCTAGGTGCGAGGCGCTAGGTGCGAGGTGCGAGGCGCTAGGTACGAGGTGCGAGGGGCTTTGCCCCTCATCCCCGCCACCTCTTCCAGAAAGAACTTTTATTTTCCTGGAAACCGAGGCTTTAGCCGGTAGCAACCCCTCGATCTTTACTTGCATTCCGGGGCTTTAGCCGGTGGCAATCTCTACCTAAAGGCTGAGGCTTTAGTCGGTAGCAATCTCTACCTAAAGGCTGAGGCTTTAGTCGGTAGCAATCTCTACCTGAAGGCTGAGGCTTTAGTCGGTAGCAATCTCTACCTAAAGGCTGAGGCTTTAGTCGGTAGTAATCTCTACCTGAAGGCTGAGGCTTTAGTCGGTAGCAATCTCTACACTGAAGGCTGAGGCTTTAGTCGGTAGCAATCTCTACACTGAAGGCTGAGGCTTTAGTCGGTAGTAATCTCTACCTGAAGGCTGAGGCTTTAGCTGGTGGTGGTGACGAATCGAGGAGACGGTGCGCTACGCCGCTCCGTCTCACGCCCCATATCGACGCAAACCGGCTGAAGCCTCAACCGCCAAAAGGCTCTCTACGGCACCGGGTTACTGATCCCGCCGCTCCACGGTCTCTGGATCGGCTGTAATCGGGCGGTAGATCTCCACCCGACTCCCCTCCTCCAGCTTGGCGTTCAGCTTGGTCACTTTACCAAAGATCCCAACCTTCTGACTCTTCAGATCGATCTCCGGGAAGATCTCCAGCAGGCCGGAGCGCTCAATCGCCTGCTCAACGGTACTCCCTTCCGGCACATCCAGCTTCAGCCATACCTGCTTGAAGCGATCTGCATAAGCAACCCCTACATTCATTACAAATATCCTCTTTTAGAGATGCGAGACGCGAGACGCTAGACACGAGATGCGAGATGCGAGGCGCTAGGTGCGAGACGCGAGACGCGAGGCGCTAGACACGAGGCGCGAGGTGCGAGGCGCGAGGCGCGAGGTGCTAGACACGAGATGCGAGGCACGAGGCACGAGGTGCGAGACGCGAGGCGCTAGATACGAGATGCGAGATGCGAGGTGCGAGTTGGGTGCGGTCTGCGCATGGCTAAAATCTGCAATGCAGCGATGACTTCACCTGCAAGATGGGGACTTGACCTAGCCCCTCGAACCTCGAACCTCGCTCCTCGAACCTCCCTTCCCCCCTCGAACCTCGCTCCTCAAACCTCGAATCTCCCCTCTCCCCTCGAACCTCGCTCCTCGCGCCTCGAACCTCGCGCCTCGCGCCTCGAACCTTCCTCACCTTGCCCCTTCTTTTTGCGGTGAATCGGCCCAAATGGTACCCTCGGCGATGCGACGATCAATCACCCGCTTGGCCGCTAAGATAAAACCGAGAGCAATGAAACCGCCGGGGGGGAGGATCATCAGCAAAAAGCCGCGATACTCCGGGATCAGCGTCATCTCCAGAAAGCGGAAGCTCTCGCCCAACAGCAGCGCGGCATCACTAAAAAGAGTACCGCTGCCGAGGATCTCGCGCACCGCCCCGAGGACTACCAGCACCAACAGAAAACCGAGTCCCATCATCAACCCATCCATCAGCGAAGGCAGCACCGGGTTGCGCGAGAAAAACGACTCCGCCCGCCCAAGAATAGCGCAGTTGGTGACGATCAGCGGAATGAACAGCCCCAGCACCTTATGCAGATCGTAGAGCCAGGCGTTCATAAAGAGATCGACCAAAGTCACCAGCGTGGCGATAATCAGGATAAAAACCGGGATACGCACCTGCGGGGTGATGATTCCCCGCAACATCGAGATCATCAGCGCCGAGGCGACCATCACCGCAATCGAGGCGAGCCCCAAGCCCAGGCCGTTGGTAGCGGTACCGGTGACCGCCAGCAGTGGACAGAGGGCGAGCATCTGGGCAAACACCACATTGTTATCCCACAATCCATCTCTTGCAATCCGTCTATAGCTAGTCGCCATTGTCGCGCTCCTCTACTCCACCACCAATTGGCTCTGCACGGCGGCATAACTCGCCAACAGCACTGACTTTTCGGCCTCAAAGTAGGCCAGCCCCTCGGCCACTGCATCCACTACCGCACGCGCCGTGATTGTGGCTCCGGTAAACTGATCAAAGCCGCCGCCATCCTTCTTTACCGCCCACTGATCGGGAGGCGGGTTTCCCCAGCTCAGGCCGTTAAAAGAGAGAATCCAGGGGTCACGCTGCACCTCAATCTTATCCCCCAAACCGGGAGTTTCGGTATGGGCGAGTACCCGCACCCCAAGCACCCGCCCGGAGGCATCAATGCCCATAATGCAGTGAATCGGCCCGGCGTACCCCTTGCCGGTGACCCGGTAGGCGACCGCCGTAACCAGTCCCTCGTATTTGGCACGGTAGACGATCACCTCACCCACTCCCTGCCACTGCACCGTGATGGGATCGGCCAACAGATCGTTATCGTGAATCTCCGTCGGAATCACCTTCTCCAGAGAGTTGAGCAGTTCACGCCGCTGCTGCTCGGCAATCGGCTCTTTGGTAATCATATTGCCCGCCACCAACAGCGTGGCGGCAAGGGTGGCAAAGCCCCCCAGCAGCCCCGCCTGGTAGCCTACCCGCTGGCGATAACTCGGTTCAGCAACAGCCTTCATCGCTCCTCCCGAGTCGCAACCGACTCATTCAGTGGCACCCCGCGCCGATCACGGCCATAGATACGGGGGCGGATATAGTGATCAATCAATGGCGTAAAAGCGTTCATCAGCAGAATCGCAAAGGCAGCCCCTTCGGGGTAGCCGCTCCAAGTGCGCAAAATCCAGATGAACGCTCCACAACCGGCACCGAACAGCAACTGCCCGCGCACCGAGAGCGGCGAGGTGACCGGGTCGGTAGCGATAAAAAAGGCGACCAGCATCACCGCGCCGGAAAGCAGATGGTAGGGAGCGCTGGCGTAGCTCTCAGGGGCGATCAGATGAAACAGGGTGGCCAGTAGCGTAATGGTACCGAGCAGCGCCACCGGAATGTACCAAGTAATCACCCGCCGCCACAGCAGCAGCAGCCCGCCCAGCAGCAGCAGCAGCGCCGAGGTTTCGCCCAAGCTCCCCGGCACCCCGCCCCAGGCCAGCGCCAGCGGGTCGTACCCGGCAATCTCATCCAGCGCAACCCCCTGCCCCAGTTCGGTTCGGGTGTGATCCAGAATCGTCGCGCTGGTAACCGCATCAATCGCCGCGCCACCACTGCCGAAGGTGATCGCCAAGCTCTGTTGCAGGGTCGGCGCTGCGGCGGAGAAGAGCGGCTGCGGCTCGACAAAAGTGGTCATCTCCAGCGGAAAGGAGATCAGCAGCGCAACCCGCGCCGCCATCGCTGGATTAAACAGGTTCTGCCCAACTCCGCCGAAAACCTGCTTGGCGATGACAATCGCGATCACCGCTCCCACCACCCCGACCCACCAGGGTGCCCAGGGCGGTAGCGTGAGCGCCAGCAGCACTCCGGTGAGCAGTGCCGAGCCGTCGGCGAGAAAGCGCCCGGGCGGCTTACCGGCAATTTTCAGGCTCAGGTACTCCGCCACCACAGCGGCTGCGACGGTGACCAGAAAGAGCAGCAGGGCGGGCCAGCCGAAGAGGTAGATGCCAAACAGGGTAGCGGGCGCAAGGGCCAGCAGCACCCAGCCCATGGTTTCGGCAACCGTGTTGGCATCATGCGCATGGGGGGAGGCGATTAGCGGGGAGCTGTTCATGCGGTACTCTCCTCGCTGCTCTCCTCGCTCCTCTCCGCTGCCGCCTTCGCCGCTGCCTCCGCCGCCTTTTTAGCCGCCATCTCCTGCTTGCGCCGCTCCATCATCGCCTTTTTCTCCGCCTGTTGCCGCTCAATTCGGGCTGCCCGCTGCTCTGCCAGGCGCTTGGTCTCCAACTGCTTCTGCTTGGCCCGGTCGCGATTGGCCAACTCCCCCTTGGCGAAGTTAAAGTACTGCACCAGGGGGATGCGTGCCGGGCAGACATAGGCGCAGGAGCCGCACGAAATACAGTCACCCAGTCCAAAGGTTCGCGCCCCATCGAGATCCCCGGCCCGCGCCCGCCGCGCCATCTCCAGCGGCAACAGGCCGCAGGGACAGGCCTCGACACAGCGGGCGCAACGGATACAGGGGTGTTCCGCCTGCTCTCCCACCTCTTCGCGGGTGAGTGCGAGAATGGCGTTACACCCTTTTACCACCGGCGCACGCAGATCGCCCAACACCTGCCCCATCATCGGCCCACCGCTAATGATCCGCGCCACCCGTGCCTCATCGAACCCGCCCCCCTGCTCCAGCAGCCAGGTGACCGGGGTGCCAATCGCCACCCGGTAGTTGCCGGGTCGGCGCATCGCCCCGCCACTCAGGGTCACCACCCGCGACAGCAGCGGCTGCTGGTGGCGCATCGCCTGATGGACTGCCAGTGCGGTGGCGGTGTTGTGGACGACCACCCCAATCTCCGCAGTCAGGCAGCGGGCCGGGGTCTCCTCGCCGGTCACCACCTGCACCAAGTGGCGCTCCGAACCCATCGGGTAGCGGGTCGGCAGACCGACCACCGTCATCTCGGCAAAAGCGGCCACCGCCGCCCGCATCGCCTGCTGCGCCTGCGGCTTATTATTCTCAATCGCAAGAATCACCCGCTCTACCCCCAGGGCGTGGGCCATAATGCGCACCCCATCGACCACCTCGGCGCTGTATTCACGCATCAACCGGTCATCGCAGGTCAGGTAGGGTTCGCACTCCGCTCCATTGATCACTAAAGTGTGCAGGGAAAAACGCTTGCCCAGGTTGAGCTTGATGGCTGAGGGGAAGGTCGCCCCCCCCATGCCGACAATCCCCGCCTCTGCGACCCGGCGGGTTATCTGTTCGGCGCTCAGGGTAAAGGGGTCGGGAGGGGCCTCTTGCGGCTCGACCCAACGCTCTTCACCATCGGGTTGCAGGGTGATGGCACCGACCTTGAGGTCGGAGGGGTGGTGGGCCGAATAGCTGCCGATGCCGACGATCCGTCCCGAGGTGGGGGCGTGAACCGGGGCCGATATGGCCCCTTGGGCGCGGGCGATGAGCTGCCCCTTGCGCACCAGGTCGCCACGCCGTACCACCGGCTTGGCCATCGCACCAATATGCTGCTGCAACGGAATGTGCAGCAGCGGCGGAAGGGGAATGGCGACAATCGGCTGCTCGGCAGAGAGGTGCTTGTGGTCATGCGGATGGACTCCGCCACGAATGGAGAAGAGCTTCATTATTGTTCCCCTAAGCCGCTTTCGGTAACTGGGCTGGATTGGGCCAGTACCAGGTTTGCAGGGTTGGCAGTACCGGACGCATCTCAATGCACTCGGTGGGGCAGACCTCAATACACTTTTCACAGCCGGTGCAGGCATCGGCAAAGACCGAGTGCATCATTTTCGGCCCGCCAATAATCGCGTCGGTCGGGCAGCGCTTAAAGCACTTGGTGCAGCCGATGCACAGCCCATCATGGACAAAAGCGACCCGCGGGCCACGCTCCTCCACCCCCGAGAGATCGACACTCACCCCTAGCAGCGCCGCCAGCTCTTCTACTAGCGCTTTGCCGCCGGGCGGGCAGAGAGTCACTGCCGCCTCCCCCTTGGCGAGTGCCGCCGCCGCCGGGGCGCAGCCGGGATAACCGCACTGCCCACACTGCGAACCGGGTAGCAGCGCCTCCACCTCTTTCTCCAGCGCTCCCGCCTCCACCGCAAGATGTTTGGAGGCAAACCCCAATCCGCCCCCGAGGAGCAAACCCATAATCAATAGAAAGAAAATCGCGGCGATCATCACAACACCCCACTATACCCAAGTTACTGTGTCGTCAAACCGGCAAAGCCCATAAACGCCAGCGAAAGAAAGCCAGCTACTACAAAGGCAATCGGTGCCCCCTTAAAGGCCTCCGGCACCTGCGCCAGCGCCAAACGCTCGCGCAGGGCGGCAAATATCACCATCACCAGTGTAAAGCCCACTGCCGAACCAAAGCCAAATACCAGACTTTGGGTAAATCCAAAGCCCTGCTGTACATTGAGTAGCGCCACCCCCAACACCGCGCAGTTGGTCGTAATTAGCGGCAGAAAGATTCCCAGCACCTGGTAGAGCGGCGGCGACACCTTACGCACTACCATCTCGGTAAACTGTACCACCGCCGCAATGACCAGAATAAAGGTTAAAATGCGCAAAAAGGCGACATCCAGCGGCTGCAAGACATAGTTCTCCAGAAACCAGCCTGCCACCGCAGAAAGGGTCAGAACAAAGGTAGTCGCCAGCCCCATGCCAAGCGCAGAGTCGAGTTTATTCGACACCCCCATAAAGGGGCAGAGGCCAAGAAACTTCACCAGCACCACATTATTCACCAGTGCCGTGGAGAGAATCAGGAGCAGATATTCAGTCATTGCAGCGATCTCAAGGGTATTCAGCGTTAGCCAACTTCTGCATAAGTTGTGCCATGGGGGTGAGGCTCTAGGCTCTTCTAGGCTCTAGGTTCTAGGCTCTAGGCTCTAGGTTCTAGGTTCTAGGTTCTAGGTTCTAGGTTCTAGGCTCTAGGTTCTAGGTTCTAGGCTCTAGGTTCTAGGTTCTAGGTTCTAGGTTCTAGGCTCTAGGTTCTAGGCTCTAGGTTCTAGGCTCTAGGTTCTAGGTTCTAGGCTCTAGGTTCTAGGCTCTAGGTTCTAGGCTCTAGGTTCTAGGCTCTAGGTT
>SLIM01000081.1 GCA_007135625.1 Gammaproteobacteria bacterium | reverse complement strand
GAGGTAGCCTTGAATGGCATCAACCACCCCACCCGCGCTCTCGGGGAGCAGTTCACGCAGGGCCAAGCGGGCGAGAGTGACGAAGAGGGTCGATTTTTCCATGGTGCAAAACTCTTGGGGTAGTGACGATGGGGTAGTGTAGCTTGAAGAGGGGGTTGACTTCCAGTGTGGGGCTGATTATACTTTTTCCGGAATGGTTAGGCTCCCAGCGCCTTCCCTTTTGCCAATGGCCACCAGAACGGATCCTCGCTGTGGCCATTACACCTCCCGGTTCTCGATAAACAGAGGATGCTTTACGTATGAGCGTACACTATCTCACCGACCCCCAAGGTCATACCGACAGCGTAGTCGTTCCTTTGGCCTTGTGGCGGCAAATCCTCGCCTCTCTGGAAAACTCCCCTGAGTCACTGAAACTGTTGGAGGAGATCCCTGATCCACTATCGCTTTCGCAGCAGGAGATCCCCGCAAAACCGGAAAATCCGTTGCAGGCGCTGCTGGAGTCGGACTTTATCGGTTGTTTTGAGGCGGAACCCGGGCTGTCGGCACACTATAAAACGGAGTTCGGCAAGCTGGTGGAAGCGAAGTATGCTCATCGCTGATACCGGCTTCTTTGTCGCTCGGCTATCGAACCGTCGAAACCGGACTCGCGATTGCCGCCATCAGGGCGCGGGCGTGGGCAATAAGCTGCTGCGGAAGGTCTGGCGCTCTATGGCACGAGCAATAAGCGGTGCTTTTTTATGCAGACCCTCCAAGCTAATTTCACCGTCCTGGTAGCAACGGTACCACTCACGGCGTTGACGCAGGACGCGCTCATCATGCTGAAGGTGTAAACGTTTTAGCACAAACTCGGCCTTTGCTCGTATTTTTGCGGGGATACCATCCGAGACTTGCAATTGCAAAGACGGCAGCAATATCTCGAACCAACCGTCCTCGACGGCAAAGGGATCCAGTATTTCATTGCTTGGTATATTGTTCTTGCTGGAGTTGATCCAGCCAGAGGCGTAGCGATCGTTGTTCCATGCGTAGGCAAGATTTGGGGCTTCATTGTAGCTAATGAAGTGATCTACCGTTCCCACAGGCTCATACAGAGCTGAATATGCACAGAGGTTGTGAAAACCTTCTGCCAGCTCACCCTTGAACTGACTCCAATAGTCCTTGGGACGTTGAGCATTGGGGTGTTCAGCTAACCATTGTTGCCCTGGCACTTCTGCTTTATTGTGGAACGCATTTGGCTCATCTACGGGGTCGAAGTGAATCATCGTGCCTCCCCTTGCTGCTCCCTTGCAATGACCCAGCGCGGCCAGAATGTATCGTGGCCTGGGAGCAGACGTAATAGCTCCTTATGTATCGCCTGCTCGTTGCCTAATTGCTCTGGCAGTGCGCTGTACTCACCTCGCATCCACGCTTCGGCAGCTTCTATCGCTCGCTCAGCCTCAACCGAACGCCCTTGATGCAGACCGAAGCTGTCGGAGACCAGCCAGTTGAGAACATCACCCTGCTTGCTCCAGGCCTGATGCTCTAGTACGACTTGCGCATCCCGTTGCACCAATAAAAAAAGCCCGTCTTTTTCATCATCAAAAAAAGGCTCAGTAGATGCGAGTATAAGAGGTGAATGCGTGGCAGTAACCATCTGCACAGAAATATCATGACCACCAGTAAGAACAGACATCACTTCCAGAAGGGCCGAAAGCATTCGGCGCTGCCATTGTGGGTGCAGATGGGCCTCTACTTCGTCAATAAGGAAGATCACCTCTTTGGCCGGCGGAACGCCTTTAAGGAGACAGGCTTCGCGATGCTCCTGCCAGGCCCAGACCAGAAGGTAGGCCAAAGCAATGATGCGTCGAATACCGGCGGAGGCATGGATAACAGGCACCTCTTGGCCATAGGACATGACCAGCGTCGGGTAACGCTTGGGATCATCCAGCGTGATTTTACGCAGCTTACCAGGGTACAATGGCTCTTCAGGAGAGGGTGCCAAGACGGTAAGCACGCCTTTCAACAGCTCGTAACTTTCGCTCTCTTCCCGTTGCCAGGAGGCCCAGTCACGTATCAAGCCCTCGCAATACTGATTACCGCTCCAAACCTCGTTGGGAGTAAATAGATAAGCCGGTAGTCGCTCAGGATTCTCTTTTTTCCGGTAGTTACGTTCAGGATCCCAAACGGAAAAACCGCCGTCCACTTGCGCATAAAGAACCAGCCCAGGTTTGGGTGGCCGCCCTCTGGATAGAGGCCAGCGATCCTTTTCTCTATCAAAACAGCTCGTAAGCTCGTGGCTTCCCGAGGTAGTACGATCAAATTTTGCCTCAATGACTGGCACTGCTGGCGGCAGATGAGGTACCACAAGTTCTCTCGCCCAGGTCCGCGTAAGTACCCACCAAGCCACATCGAGGAGAAAGGATTTCCCAAGGCCGTTATCACCGGTGACAAGATTTAGCCGTGGACGAAAGGTAATAGACAGTTCGTCCGCAGGCCCTGTATGGGTGAGTTTTAGACTCTTTAACATAGTATTGCCCGTTGGAGCGTAGGAACGATCATTTCACTCAAATAATCTCCGTGCAAGCCGCGCCACCAATCCCGGTCGGTCGCTCTCCGGAAGCGGCTGGTACGCTGCTGGTGCGCACCCGCCTCGGTCTGCTCCGCCGCCTCTTCCAGTGCTTTGGAGAGCGCCTGGCTCTGGTCGCCGAGGTAGCCTTGAATGGCATCCACTACCCCGCCCGCGCTCTCGGGGAGCAGTTCACGCAGGGCCAAGCGGGCGAG
>SLIM01000095.1 GCA_007135625.1 Gammaproteobacteria bacterium | reverse complement strand
TCTCCTCTAGCGAGGCACCTTCAAACTCTGTGCCGGGAATCAGGTTATTCAGGTTGGTGACGTAGGTCTGGTGATGCTTGCCGTAGTGGTAGTCGAGGGTCTCTTCCGAAATGGTCGGGGCCAGGGCGTTGCGGGCATAGGGCAGAGCGGGCAGTTCATGGGCCATCATTCAATCTCCTTGGGAATTGTTGTACGAATACCACCCTACAGGGTGGTTTACCAGAGGTGCGTCATAACGGTCTCCCAGGAGGATTGCGTACTACCCAATCAACCACCATGACACACCATCCAATAGATGGTGGCGGATTTTCATTGTTTAAAGGGGAGGGGTGCGAGGTGCTAGGCGCTAGGTACGAGACACGAGGTGCTAGGCGCGAGGTGCTAGGCGCGAGGTGCGAGACACGAGGCGCGAGGTACTAGGCGCGAGGTGCTAGATCTTTCTCGCCCCTCGAACCTCGAATCTCGAATCTCGCCCCTCGAATCTCGCCCCTCGAATCTCGAACCTAAATCCTGGCACAACTCCTGCAAGCACTCCCTAACAACGATTTTTGGTCGGTTACGAACAATAGAGCACAAACGAGGTGAGCCATGTGGGACTATTCCGAGAAGGTGAAAGAGCATTTCTACAATCCGCGCAACGCAGGCATTTTAGCCGATGCCAATGGGGTTGGAGATGTCGGCTCGATCAGTTGCGGCGATGCCCTGCGCCTAATGCTCAAGGTCAATCCCGAGAGCGAGACCATTGAAGAGGCGAGTTTTCAGACCTTCGGCTGCGGCTCGGCGATTGCCTCCTCCTCGGCGCTGACCGAGATCATTAAAGGAATGAGCCTGGAGCAGGCGCTGGCGGTCTCCAACCAGGATATCGCCGACTTTCTCGACGGCTTGCCACCGGAGAAGATGCACTGCTCGGTAATGGGGCGCGAGGCGCTGCAAGCGGCGGTGGCCAACTACCGGGGCGAGGTGTGGAGCGACGACCACGAAGAGGGGGCGCTGATTTGCAAATGCTTTGCCATTGATAGCGTGCTGATTGAGGAGACGGTTCGCGCCAATAACCTGCGCACGGTGGAAGAGGTGACCCACTACACCAAAGCGGGCGGGGGCTGCTCCTCCTGCCACGAAGGGATTGAGGAGATTCTCACCACGGTGCTGGCGGAACAGGGGGAGAAGTTCGACCCCAACGCCGGGCCGGCACTCCCCAAACCCAGCTCCGGGCTAACCAATTTGCAGCGCATTCGCCGCATTGAGGAGCTGATCGACGCAGTTCGCCCCAATCTGCAGCGCGACCACGGCGATGTTGAGCTGGTCGAAGTCGAGGGCAATACCGTTTATGTCAACATGATCGGGGCCTGCGCGGGCTGCTCCATGGCCTCCGTCACTCTGGGGGGGATTCAGCAGCAGTTGATGGAGGGGCTGGGCGAGTTTATCAAAGTGGTACCGGCTAGCGAGCTGGCACGCAAACAGGCACGGGGGTAAGGCATGAGTAGCACCGGCATCTATCTCGACAACAACGCCACCACGATGGTGGATCCCGAAGTGGTAGCGGCGATGCTCCCCTTCTTTAGCGAACAGTACGGCAACCCCTCGTCGCTCCACCAGTTCGGCGACCGCGTTGGGCGGGCGCTGCAACAGGCGCGGCGGCAGGTGCAGGCGCTGCTCGGGGCGCATTACGATTCGGAGATCATCTTCACCTCGTGCGGCACGGAGTCGGACTCGACCGCGATTCTCTCGGCGCTCAAGGCACAGCCGGAGCGTAAGGAGATTATCACCACGGTGGTCGAACACCCTGCGGTGTTGACGCTGTGTCAGCAACTGGAGAAGGAGGGCTATACCGTCCACTACCTCAAGGTCGATAAGAGGGGGCGGCTCGATATGAAAGAGTATATCGGCCTGCTCTCTGATCGGGTCGCGGTGGTCTCGGTGATGTGGGCCAATAACGAGACCGGTACCCTTTTTCCGGTGGAGGAGATGGCCGATCTCGCCCAGCAGGCGGGGGTGATGTTTCATACCGATGCGGTGCAGGCGGTGGGCAAGATTCCGATTGATCTTAAAAACAGTGCGATTGATATGCTCTCGCTCTCTGGCCACAAGCTCCACGCCCCCAAGGGGGTTGGAGTTCTCTATCTGCGGCGCGGGGTGCGCTTTCGTCCGCTGCTGCGCGGTGGCCATCAGGAGCGGGGCCGCCGGGCGGGAACGGAGAATAGCGCCTCTATCGTCGCTCTCGGCAAGGCCGCCGAGTTGGCGCTGCACCATCTGGATGAGGAGAAGACCCGGGTGCGCCAACTGCGTGACCGTCTGGAGCGCGGCTTGCTGGAGGCGATTCCCAACTGTTTTGTCACCGGCGACCCCGGTAATCGCCTTCCCAATACCTGTAATATCGCTTTTGAGTATGTCGAGGGGGAGGCGATTCTGCTGCTGCTCAATAAGGAGGGGATCGCCGCCTCTTCGGGATCGGCCTGCACCTCCGGCTCGCTCGAACCCTCTCACGTTATGCGGGCGATGGAGATTCCCTTTACCGCTGCCCATGGCTCGATCCGCTTTTCGTTGTCGCGCTACAATAGCGATGCCGAGGTGGATCGGGTGATTGAGAGCCTGCCGTCGATTATCGCCCGACTGCGCAAGCTCTCCCCCTATTGGGGAGAGGATGGCCCGGTTGTCGATCCCGAACGGATGTTCGCACCGGCGTATGGTTAAGGGTTAAGGGGGGAAGGGTTAAGTTTTAAGGGTTAAGTTTTAAGGGTTAAGGGTTAAGGGGGGAAGG
>SLIM01000063.1 GCA_007135625.1 Gammaproteobacteria bacterium | reverse complement strand
GTCGGTCGACTCCTACAATTCGAGTAACACATGGTGCGTTAGATTCTACTATGGGTTCGACAACTACTACGACAGGGACAACTACTACGCTGTTCGGTTAGTGCGAGGCGGACAGTGACTCTGCTTTTTGATTTTTCCGCCCCGCCACCAACACGCGGCGGTTCAAGCAGCGGCGACCCACACACCAACAAACCGCAAGAGGGTATGAAACTCATCATCCTCATGAAGATAATCTTTCAAAATCTTTGCCAGCTCCGATTTGTGTCTATTGAATTGAATATCAACATTTTTCTTCTTCATCTGCCGATTAAATTGATAAGAAAAATAAAGCTTTGCGCTGGCAAACTTCTGCACACTCTTGTCCTCTCTGATCATGGATTCAAAGCGAGACAACGCAGACCGTACATCAGCACTGGAAAAATGCTTTAACTTGTCTAAAACCCTCCCCTCCAAAGACTCACAATCGATACTCTTCTCCAAAAACGTAACGCCAGGATTAAGGTCTTTAATTACAAGATTGGCTGCACCAATCTTGGTCAAGCAATCCAGAACTTCATCCATCAAAGCCGCTACATTTTTGCGAAAGTTATCATCCGATACGAAGCTCTTCAGACCCGCGATGCCTATTGACTTATCATGCAAAAAATCGCAAAGCACCTCTACCTCAACAAAATAGTTCTCTAGGGTATAGCGCTCAAAAAAG
This sequence comes from Gammaproteobacteria bacterium, assembly GCA_007135625.1. Classification (GTDB taxonomy): domain Bacteria; phylum Pseudomonadota; class Gammaproteobacteria; order Chromatiales; family Chromatiaceae; genus SLIM01. The sequence goes on along the minus strand of SLIM01000063.1, from coordinate 2,074 downwards.
ATAAACAATCGGCGGTCATAAGCGGGCAAAGAGCGTTCGATCTCAACCTCCTTATCGAATCTCAAGTCCCTATCAATGACCCCAAAAAAACGCCTTTCATTGGGTAGATGAGCAACAAACTGCTGGAGTAAACTTTTTACCGCCTCACATCCTCCCGGATAGTTCTCCGACAGCACCTTCATGCTCGCATCAACAAAATACAACTCCTCAAGATATTCTTTATAGAGAATCTCAAAGATAATTTTGTCATCATATCCCTCTACAAATAAAACTCGCCGTCTCCCTGCCTTCATAATCAACCTACGCAGCTCCTTGCGTAGCGCTGCATCTTCGAGAAAATCAAACTTATCATCACGAATAACGCGCATTAGAATACCACCTCGGTCAGGTCAATCAACCCCCGCTCGGCAAAAAAATCCCACACAACCTCGGAATGTGAGGTAAGGATAATTTGGCACCCTTTCTCCTTTTGCAGAGCAAACAGCAGGTTAATAACCCGCTGCTGAAACTCAGGATGGAGGCTTTGATCGACTTCATCAATGAGAACAACCGAGTTTTTGGCGGTATGCAGGTAGAGTTGGGTAGCAACGATCAGCAGGCTCTCCTCACCAGCACTCAATAACTCCAGACCATGCTCTCTTCCGCTACGGGTTTTAATAAGAACATCAAATCTAGGCCGATCTATTCGCTCAATCGCTTTACCAACCAGAACATGCGCGTTAATCCAATCTTTAAGACTGGCAAACCGCTCTGGATAGGCGTAGCTGTAATAAATGAGCTTCTTCTTAAGGTCGTCCGCCTTGGGGTTGTAGCGATGGGTTACCTGATACACCGCGTGATCTTTTGGTATAGAGGCATAACGAAGATCATAGATCTCCCTGTCGTGGGCATTAAAAAAATAGACCGAAGGGAGTGAATCGATCTGCGCAAGCGCCGTTTCCTCATCGTGGAGAGCCGTATTCATGCGCTGCAACAGGGGGTCGAATAGGTCGATATGGATCTTCTCTACAGGCCTTTGTGAAAAACGCTCTAACGCCTGAAGGCCATAAATTTCTTTATTGGAAAAATGGGGAGCCTCTTCAGGCACCTTAATGACTTTATCCTCAAAACGCGAAACCATCTTGCTTATTTCGCCCTCAATGAGCAATGCCTGCTGCGGATGGTCGTACTGATGAATCCTTGAGCGATCTCCCAAAACCAGCGACAAGACCTTTCCTTCTATCAGAAGATCCAATTGAGCAAACTCGGTTCTGGATAGAATATGCGGTTTTAAGCGATCAAAGTAGATCTCTTGCAGTGAGAGTCTCGGATTAACAAAGTGAAATAGGGCGAAAATTAGCTCCATCACGGTTGTTTTCCCCGAGCCATTCACTCCTGCCAAACAAGATATCTCATGGGGCTTGCCGTCGCGGGTAAAGTCGATGAGCGTGTCGTTAAAGACTCCACACTGTTGAAGATACAACCGTACTATTCTCACAAAAACCTCCCGAAAGCCCTAATAGAGTCCCCGCTACAGCAGAAAACTGCGGCAGTTTCCACAAACGACACCTGTGCAAGACCCTGGAAATAGGGATATTTTGCCAGAACAAGGAGGTCATGTATAGGCACTTCTCTCATGGTACCCACGTCCCACCCTATCCCCTTCCCCCCAAATCGGCTACAATCCCCCAAGCATACCACTCCAGGAGACCGCCCATGCCCCTAACGCCCAAACACGACCTTGGAAAAAAACTCCTACAAAACGCCACCCGCGTAGCGCTCTGGGGCCTCAAACAGGTACCTGGCATTGGTATACTGGTCGAGCTGGGGGACGAAGCCTACCAACAGTTTCGCGCCGAGCAGGAGGGGCAAGCACTGGAGCAGCGGCTACAAGCACTGGAAGCCGCAGCCGCCATTCCCCCCAAGCAGGCGCGGGCGATTGCTGAGGCGGTGGTTGCCGAGCTACGCCAGCAGGGCGAAGCGTGTTCCCCCGAAAAGGCAGCAGCAGTTATTGACCTCATCGGCATGATGCCCGCCGCCGTGCGCGGCCACACCCAAGCGACCCTCGCCGCCGCCCGCCGCCACGGCACCGCCC
>SLIM01000250.1 GCA_007135625.1 Gammaproteobacteria bacterium | reverse complement strand
TCCAGTCGGTAAAGCGGCCACCAGTCTCACTGCCCGCTTCGGCCCCGGCATAGAGTGAGACCTCCCAAGCACCGGGCGCTCCAAAGTCCCCGCCCAGATCATCCAGGCGTGCCGTAACCACCGCAGCGCCCGCTTGACCGGGGGTGGTTTGATTCATACTCTCTACATCTATATGAACAGAGTAATTGCCCGCATTTAGGGTAAAGGCATCGCTGACCAGGTCGAAGGTGGGGTACTCGCCAGCGCCCGAGCGAATGCGCACATAGGCATCGTCCGCCACTCCCCAAGGGGCGCTGCTGCCGTCTCGAACATCTTGCGGCAATGTAAAGCGTACCTCGTTAGCACTGACCGTGACCCAGTCGCTAAAGCGTCCACCGGTTTCGCTGCCGACCTCGGCCCCGGCGTAGAGCGAGGCCTCCCAGTTTTTGATGGCACCGAACGGCACTCCTAAGTCCGATAGCGTGATGACTATGCTTGCTTCGCTGGAATCACGAGTGGTAATGCTCTCTCCGCTGCTGGCACTTGCTGGAAATAGCAAGATACAGAGGGTGATTAAGAATAGGGTGTTTCGTATGACGAACACACTGGCCTCCTTTTTACAGTCATTTATTTGCAGGGTCTTTCAGTGTAACAGGAAAGGTGAGGAGGAGTCAAACCAGACCTAGCGCAGCAGCAGCTCCAGCAAGGCCATGCGCATATAGAGACCATTGCGCACCTGCTCAAAATAGCGGGCGCGGGGGTCTTGATCGACCTCGGGGGGGATTTCGTCATTGCGCGGCAGGGGGTGGAGGATGATCGCCTCGCGCTTGAGTTCGGCCATCACCTCCCTGCTTAACACATACTTCCCGTAGGCCTCTTGGTACTCACTGAGGTCATCAAAATACTCCCGCTGTACGCGGGTGGTGTAGACCACATCCACATCGTGCGCGATGGGGAGAAGGTTGTCGTGAATCGCGTAGTCGATTCGATGGCGCTGGAGATACTCGACCAGCTCCCCCGGCATACCGACCTTGGAGGGCGAGACCAGGTAGATACGGGCGATGGCAAACTTCCCCAACATATAGGCGAGCGAGTGAACGGTGCGGCCATGTTTCAGATCACCGACCAGCGCAATCTTCAGTCCATCAATTCGCTGAAAGGTGTTGTGAATGGTGTAGATGTCCAGCAGCGCCTGAGTCGGGTGCTGACCGGGGCCATCGCCGGCGTTAATCACCGGTACCGGGCTAACCCGTGCGGCGCGTTCTGCCCCTCCTTCCTCGTGGTAGCGTAACACCACCACATCCCCATAGCTGGCGACTGCCTGAATGGTATCCTCTAGGCTCTCCCCTTTGGAGTGAGAAGAGAAGTCGAGAGCGCTTTCGGTGGAGACGTAGCGCCCTCCCAGGCGGACCATGGCCGACTCAAAGGAGAGGCGGGTGCGGGTGGAGGGTTGGTAGAAGAGGACTACCATCACTTTGTTCTGTAAGGTGTTGGTACAGCCCTGCTCTCGCACAAGCTGTTTCATCCGCTCCGCCGCGCTGCACAGCTCCATGAGTCCCTCGCGGGAGAACTGCTGGGCTTCGGTCACATGGGTGAGTGTGATCATTCAATCCTCCGTAGGGGTATGCGTGGTGGTTTCGGTTGCAGAGAGGCGAAAAGCGTAGTGGTGATGTCGTTTACGCGCTAAAGGGCGACCTATGCTGGTTGCCCACACTGCTGGTTGCCGGGTACCGCAATGTCGATTTTGCGCGGATAGGGGAGGTCTAGCCCCTCCATAATGGCGACGAACTCTTCTTGTGAGCGGTTGTTACCAAGGCGGGGGTTGCGCTGTTTCTCCTGGGCGACGGTGGTGACGAAACGCCCTTCGTAGTCGTGGCCGGGATAGATTAGGCTCTCATCCGGGAGCGAGAAGATCTTTTCATGGATCGAGCGGTAGAGGGTCGCTGCATCGCCAGACTGGAAGTCCGTCCGTCCACACGCCTCAATCAGTAGGGCATCTCCACTAAAGAGCAGGTGGTGGGTTCCGTTGTCGATTAGGTAGGCGTGGTGGTGGTCGGTGTGGCCGGGGGTGAAGAGGGGGTGAAGGGGGATCTTGCCGACCAAAAACGGCTCCCCTTCGCGCAGTCCAATATCGGCACAGGGGAGCTGGTCAAGTGCCGGCCAGGCGATGCGGCTGCCGGTCAGCTCGCGCAGGCGACGGGCTGCGGTGAGGTGGTCGGCGTGGATGTGGGTGTCGATGGTGAAATCAAGGGTCAATCCCAGCGACTGCAGCAGTGCCAAGTCGCGATCTACGGTCTCCAGGACGGGATCAATGAGCGCCGTGGTTCCGCTCTCGGGACAGGCGATGAGGTAGGTGTAGGTGCAGGAGTCTGGCTCCAGGAGCTGCTTGAAGATCATTGATTACCTCTGTGGTTTCTAGTCGGATGATCGGATGGCTGCAAACCGGCCCTATTATAGCCGAAAAGAGGGAAGAAGGAAGCTGGGTTAGGGGTTAAGGGTTAAGGGTTAAGGGTTAAGGGTTAAGGGTTAAGGGTTAAGATTTTCGTGCCTCTGTCTCGTGCCTCTGTCTCGTGCCTCTGTCTCGTGCCTCGTGCCTCGCGCCTCTTGTCTCGTGCCTCGTGCCTCGCGCCTCTTGTCTCGCGCCTCGCGCCTCTCACCCTTCTCTTTGCAAAACCTTAGCGATCTGCTGCGGGGTGGTGGTGGGATGGGTGGCGAGTTCACTGAGACGGCTACGCCAGCGGCGGGCGCCGGGTTGGCCGTGGTAGAGACCGAGCAGGTGGCGGGTGATGTGGTGAAGCGGGGTGCCGTTGGTAAACTCCTGTTCGATGTAATCAATCATCGCCGCAACCACGCCTTCACGAGTAGGGGTGTGATCGGCACCATAGAGACGACGATCCGCTTCGGCTAGGCACCATGGGGTGTGGTAGGCTCCGCGTCCGATCATCACGCCATCAACGTGAGCAAGATGGTCACTCGCCGCCTCTAGGTGCAAAATACCGCCGTTAATAATAATGGTAAGATCCGGGAAGTCTTTTTTTAATTGGTAGACCATCGGATAGTTTAACGGGGGAATCTCACGGTTCTCCTTGGGGCTAAGTCCCTGTAGCCACGCCTTGCGGGCGTGGACGATGAAGGTGTTGCAACCAGCGGCGGCGATGCAGGCGACGAACTCACAGAGTGCCGGGTAGCTATCGAGGTGATCAATGCCAATGCGGTGTTTTACGGTGATCGGCACCCCTACCGCATCGCTCATCGCGGCGACGCAGGCGGCAACTCGTTGCGGCTCGGCCATGAGGCAAGCACCGAAACGCCCCGATTGTACCCGGTCGGAGGGACAGCCGACGTTGAGGTTGAGCTGATCGTAACCCCATGCCGCGACAATGCGGGCGCAGCGGGCTAGCTCGCCGGGTTCACTGCCGCCGAGCTGAAGTGCTACCGGGTGCTCTTGGGGGTGGTAGCGCAGAAAGCGCTCGGGGGATTGATGGAGTAGCGCACCGGTAGTGATCATCTCGCTGTAGAGCAGGGCGTGGCGGGTGATCTGGCGGATAAAGAAACGGAAATGGCGGTCGCTCCAGTCGAGCATCGGGGCGATGGAGAGGCGATGGGCGGGGGGGTGCAAGGGAGATCTCCTTAATATGACAGAGGATAGAGGATAGGGCCTTGGCCACTCTTCCGGCCAATACCTTGATCGGAGAGTGTCAAGCGGGGCATTTCGCCCGAAGGACTCAGCTACTTACGGCGGAACTTTCGCTGTGAGCGGTCAAGGTGGTCGGAACTATGATCAAGGCCGAGGATAGAGGATAGAGGATAGAGAACTCAGAGGATAGAGGATAGAGAGCACAGAGAATAGCGGAGAGACGAGCAGCGCCGTGCGGAGCCGCTTAGGAACGGTTCATCAATAACAAAGACAACCATCATGGCAAAACCTCTCGTAGACTCTGTGCCTGCATGGGGATTCTCACAGATGAAGTGTTCACTTTGTTGTTGAACCGTTCCTTACGCAGCGGTGGCGAGAGTGCTATAACATCGCCATGGGCAATGGCGATGTAGGGTAACGCCTACCAGTGGATAGAGGCTTTGCCGGTGTGAACTTCATCCACTGCCGACTGTTGCGACGCTGCCGCATTGGCTATCCTAGCACTTGGTCGAATCGGATGAGAAACCGCCGACCACAGTTTTGCATAGATCACTTTGAGCGGTGTTGTGTGAGGCTGCCTAGGTTTATCGATAGCGCCCTGCCGGACCGGAGTGCCGGGAATTTTGTTGCCATGGATGGCGGACTCTTTTTTTGCTCCTTCGGTCGCACGCACTCTCTCTTCGCTCTATCTCTCTTGTTGCTTCTGCCCTCTGCCCTCTGGGAATGATTCAACAACAAAGTGAACACTTCTCGATGAGAAACACCATGCAGACCCAGAATCTATGGGATGTTCTGCTGTGATGGTTGTCTTTGCTATTGATGAACCACTCCCTGCCTTCTGTCTTCTGCCCTCTGCCTTCCGCTTTTCCCAATTGTACACTATTTACTCTGTAGTGCGGTAATGCCGTTCCACTGTTGCGGTGGTGCGTCGCGGTATTCACGGCAGCGACGGTGGTGCCAAAGGGTGAGCGGATCATCGGGGACGCGGCGTAGTAAGTCCGAGAAGCGCCGGTCGGCCTCTTCCCACGCCCCCTCTTTGTAGCTCGCTAACGCCTGGTGGTAGGCATCAAGCGCGTCGGGAACGGCAAGAATCGGCGGAGAGTCGGCGGGGTCGAGGAGTTCAAAAACGAGGGTGGACTGATTGCGCCCCTTGACTGCGACGCGATCTACCTCGCGAATTATGGAATTATGAGCAGCTTGCAACATTCCGACAAACTCCCCGGTCACAGCGGTCTGAATGCCGTACAGTTTGGTGAGGCTCTCCAGGCGTGAGGCGAGATTGACCGAGTCGCCCAGCACGGTCGATTCGATCCGCTCTTTGTAGCCAATGGTGCCGAGGGTGAGGGGGCCGTAGTGCAGGCCGATGCCGATCTCAATGGGGGCAAATCCCGCTCTTGTACGCAGTTGGTTAAGCTGGCGCAGGGCGCTGCGCATCTCCAGGACAGCTTGCAGCGCCTCATCGGCGGGGCTGTGCTGGCGGCCTGAGAAGAGGGCCATGACCGCATCCCCGATATATTTGTCGATAAACCCGTGGTTGCGGCTAATGGCCGGGCCGATGGTGCGGAGATAACCGTTAAGAAATGAAAAGATCTCCTTCGGCTCCATCGCTTCGGAGAGCGTGGTAAAGGCGCGAATGTCGGAAAACATCACCACCATTTTCTCTTCGGTGGCATCGCCCAGCTCGATCTCGCCTAGCTCCTTGCGCCCGAGGTGGCTGAGAAACTCCGTCGGTACGAAGCGCGCAAAGACCCGGTTTTGATTTTCGATCTTCTCAAAGTTTTTGGCATTCTCAATCGCAACCGCTGCTTGGCTGGCGAGGGAGCGGACAATCTCTAGTTGGCTACGGCTAAACGGGGTGTGGTTTCCGCTCTTCGGGTCGTAAGGGTCACGCAGTAGCAGCAGGCCGACGGTCTGTCGCTGATGATCGAGCAGTGGAGCGATTAGCAGCGTCACTTCGGCGAGTCGCGGCTCTTGGCTGATGCGTTCATCCGAGAGCGGGCTGTGGGGGTCGAGGTGGAGTACCTCTTGCGAGGCGCTAACGAGGGTAAAGAGCGGGTACTCCGCCATTTCCGGGGTGACCTGTGGCGGGGCGCTGGCATCCCCGGCGACCAGCCGAAACTCGCCCCGAGCGATCTCATAGACCGCCCCTTGGCGGGCGTAGCTCACTTTACGCGCCTCATGCACCACGGTGTGCAGCAGGCTGTCGAGCGAATGTTCGGCGGAGAGCGCAGTACCGACGCGGGTCAAGGTATCGACGGTGGCGCGTAACACCGCGAAGAAGTCGCGCAGTTGGCTGGCCATGCTGTTAAAGGCGAGGGCCAGCTCGCCCAACTCATCGCGGCGGGTGGTGGTGATCTCATGCTCAAGGTTGCCGCTGGTGAGCGCCCGCACCCCTTGCATCAGGTGGCGAATCGGCTGGAGCAGGGTGCGGGTGAGGAGCGAGGCGAGGAGCAGGGCCAGCAGGATGCAGGCGAGCATCACCCCAAGAAGCTGCAAAATCGCGCTATGGGTGGTTTCGACGTAGCGTTTGGCAGGGAGAAAGAGTGCTAGGATCAGCTCCTCTTGGCTATCGCTGATCGAGAGCGGTTGGTAGGTGGCGATCTGGCCGTCGCGGCGGAAGCGCGCCTCTTGATGGAGACCGGGGTGGGCGGCAATGGCCGCGAGGGTGGCCGGGCAGAGCTGCGCTGGGGTCTCTTCGCCGCTCTGGGCGATGCGCTGTCCCTGGTAGTAGAGGGCGGCATCCCCCTCAAAAAACCCCAGCAGCGAGACCATTAGCGACTGGTTACGGTCGAGCAGGTGGCGCAGTAAAATTGCGCCGACAACTTGCGGCTTTAAGGTGGTGGTGAGAATCGGTGCTACTGCGGTAATCGCTAGGCGAGTCCCCTCTTCGGTGTAGATCATTTCGGTTGCGATCTGCATCTCTCCGTCGTGGTAGGCCCGATTGACCAGCATTCCAAGATCCCAAGCCACGGTGGTGGCCAGCTCGGCAAAGCCCTCCTGCTGCGCAAAAGCGAGCGGCTGCTGCTCCTTGCCGTAGACCACGACCTGGTGAAACGGCTCGGTTTCGACCAAGGTCTTTAGATACTCCTGAAGCTGCGGGGCGCTGGCAAAGAGGGTGAAGTTGCGAATCGTCGGGGTGTGGGAGAGGAAGCGGGCGCTGTTCTCTAGCCCCTGCTGCTGCTGTTGGTAAGCGTGCTTCGCCATCTGGGTGCGAATGCGTAACGTGTTGAGTGCATCCTCCTCAATCCGTTCGGAGAAGAAGTAGATGGCAACGACGGTGGTGAGCGCCGCAGAGAAGGCGGCGACCAGAAAGAAGGCCCCAAGCAGGCGCGGGCCGAGTTTACGGTGATTGAGCATACACAATCCTTGTGTTAATGGGCGCTGTCGATCTAGCGGCTATCGGTCTGGAAGAGGAGCCGCGTACCGCCGACGGCAGCGCAGAGGACGGCGCAGAAGGCAGCGCAGAGGGCAACGCCTCTACCGCCTTGTCTCTCCTCTCTCCTCTCCCTTCGCTCTCCCCTCGCTATCCATCAAGTGCCGCAAGCGCCGCATCGTAGTTCGGCTCCTGGGTAATCTCAGGAACCAGTTCGGTGTAGAGCACCTTGTTGTCGCTATCGAGTACCACCACCGCCCGCCCGCACAGTCCGGCCAGTGGGCCATCGGTGATCAGCACTCCGTAGTCCTTGGCAAAGTTGCGCGAGCGCATCATCGAAAGGGCGATCACGTTCTCAATCTCCTCCGCCCCGCAAAAACGTTTGGCAGCAAACGGAAGATCACCCGAGATCACTAACGCTACCGCCTCAGGTTTATCGGCCATTGCGCTATTGAACCGCTGGGTAGAGATGGCGCAGACCGGGGTATCGAGACTCGGCACGATGTTCAGCAGTTTTCTCTTCCCGGCGTACTCGGCGAGGGTAACATCACTGAGGTCGATGGTGGTCAGGCGAAAGTCCGGGGCGCTGCTGCCGACGGTCGGAAGCTCGCCGTTGGTGTGGCAGGTGTTGCCTTTAAGGGTGATTTGAGCCATGATAATCCTCTTTTCGTCAAAGTTTTGGGTTGCGGTGTGGTGTGCGGCTGGTGTCGTAGTGACTATAGCAGAGAAGCGGGGAGAGAGGAGCGATCTCTTCGGCGACCTTTACTTCCCGCCGCTCCCTGCTGGCGGATAGACCAGGCGTATTCCGGCGAAGGGGTGGCGTTGTTGTGGGGGGGCGAGGTGGCGATAGCTTAGGCGTTTGAGCGGGGGTTGGGAGTGGAGCGAGCCGCCGCGCAGGGTGGCGAGTCCCTGGTCAAACGGGGCGTGGTGGTTGCAGGGGTCGGGGAAGGGGGAGAAGTCGGTGTAGGGGTGGAACGGGTTGGCGCACCACTCCCAGGCGATGGCGGTGTCGCGCAGCAGGCGTAGGCGGGCGGCGGCTTCCCACTGGTACTCATGTTGCAAGACCGCTCCGCTGAAGGGTTGGTCGTGGGTTGCGATCCAACGGGCGTAGGCCTCGGCCTCGTCGCGGTTGATGCCGGTGACTGGGGTGGAGGGGAGGAGCGGATAGGGGCCACCGAGACCGATTCCGTACCATGCGCCGTGGCGGTCGCGCTGCCAGTGGCGAGGGGCCGCCAGGGTCGGGTGGTGGTCAGCGCCCCACAGTTCGCGCCGCTGGTAGCCACCATCGTGGATAAACGTGAGGTACTCGGCGTTGCTGACCGGATGGAGGGCGATCTGAAAGGTGCTGAGTTGCACCACCTGGGTGGGGAGTTCGTTATCCACGGCGGCGGGGTCATCGGGTGGTGCGCCGATGCGGTAGTGTCCCTGCATAACCTCCACCATTGCCGGGTTCGGGGGGCTGGGCTGAAGCGGCTGGGTGACGAGGTAGGCGGAGCTGTCGCTAGCGAGCTGGCGCTGCCCTAGCGTGGTCAACATCGCCTCGTAGAGCTGGCTGTGGTGACGCAAAATATGGTGCAGCAGGCGACCCTCTTGGAGGGCCGGGTGGGGCGGGAGCTGTTTGGGGTTGGCCAAGCGGGTCAGATTCTCCTCTTGCAGCTCCAGCGCCCAGTTGAGCAGGTGGTCACGCGGCGGAAGGGCGGCGCTCTGCTCGGCGCTGGGGGTGGCGTGGGTAAAGAGGTGGCGAAGCCGGGCGGTGAGCTGTTCATCATGTTGCAGCCACTCGCGCAGGATCTGGGTCTCGCGGTAGTTCGCGAGGGCGAAGAGCCAGGCGAGCGGGGGGGCATCTGCCGCATATCCCCGATAGGCATCGGCCTCGGGAATGGAGAGCAGTAGATCGTTCAGCAGTTGGTGGGTATGGGCCAGTTGGGCGTAGGGGTTCATGGCGACTCTTGGGGCTGGGTAAAGAGGAGCTGATAGCTGGGGTACCAAAAGGGCTGGTGGTAGCTGATGGCGTAGCCCTGCTGCAAGGCGCGTTGACGCTGCTGGCGAATCGCCGGGTCGGGGTGGTTGCGACTGAGGGCGATTAGGGTGGCCGAGGGGGAGGGGAGGGGGCCTTCGGCGACGGCGGCCTCGCGGGTCATGCCGGGGAGCAGGAAGCCACTGCCGGGTTGCCACCCCTGTGGGGTGTAGTGGACGTTCCAGGCGTGATCAAGGATGGCGCGAAGAGCCGGGTCGTGGCGCTTGCCGGTGATTTGATTCCAGTGTTCAAGGGCTTGCGCAATAAAAGCATAATCCTCCAGCGCCGCCTCGCCAAAGCCGTGACCGGCATCATCCAGCGAGCGGTGGATTTGGCCCTGCTGCTGAAAACGCTCCAGCAGCAGGGTGTGGAGCTGCTGCCCCGCCTCCCACCAAGGTGCTGCCCATTGCGGTTGCTCCTGCAGTCGTGCGGCACACTCCGGCCCGAGCGGCAGGGGCGGGTCGAGGGCGGCACAACTCGCGGCACTGAGGGCGGAGAGGAGCAGGCCGTTCCAGGCGGCAATCCGCTTGGAGTCGGCGGGGTGGCGGGTGGCAGCGGCACGCAGCCGGTCGCGCACCTGCTGCTTCAGGAGGGGGTCGAGGTGTGTCGGATTGGGGATCGGGAGATAGCCCGCCGAGAAGTCAGCCCCCCCTTGCAGTTGCCAATAGGCAACGGCAAACGCTAACTGCTCCGGGGTCAGCAGCTTGCGCAGCCGCTCTAGGCTCCACAGGTAGCCACCCCCCTCCACCTGCTCGCTATCGACCGCAGAGAGCGAGGCGATATAGCCCCCTTCAGGATGGGCAAAATGGTCGAGGGTGAAGCGCAGGGTGTCGAAGGCGACCTCGCGGTAGGGAGGGTGTTCCAACTGGTGGGCGGCTCGCAGATAGAGCAGGGCGAGCAGCGCCTGGTCATAGAGCATCTTCTCAAAGTGTGGGGTACGCTGGTCGGGATCGGTGGTGTAGCGAAAAAACCCGCCGTGGATAGCATCGCGCATCCCGAGTGCGGCGGTGCGGTCGAGGGTCAGGCGCAACCACGCCTCCACCCGTGGCTGGGGCTGGAGCGCGAGCAGTTCAAGCAGAGCGAGATATTGCGGAACCATCGGAAAGCGGCTCTCCGCACCAATCCCGCCGCCTAGCTCATCGGCCAGATTCAAGCTGCTGCGATAGAAACGGTCGCGAAGCGTCTCTGCCGGGGTATCTAGCGGGCGCACGGGGTTGCCGGTCAGTGCCTGGCTGACGACGAGAAGCCGGGCGTTATAGGCGAGGTGCGCACCCTCTTCGGCCCATCCCTTAGCGACTCGCTGCAAGATGGCGAGAAACTGCGCGGGCGCAACGTAGGCCATCCCGCCCAGCGGATAGCCCTCGGGGGTGAGAAAGACATTGAGCGGCCAACCGGCACTCCCGGCGGTTTTGCGCACAAAGGCCATCAGGTAGTCATCCAAGGCCGGATGCAGCTCGCGGTCGAGTTTGACCGGAATAAATGCCGTGTTGAGCAGCTCGGCAATCTCAGCATCTTGAAAACTCTCCCGCTGCATCACATGGCACCAGTGGCAGGCAAAGTAGCCGCTGGAGAGGTAGATCGGTCGATTGTCGCGCTGCGCCTCAACGAGAATCTCCGCGCTCCAGGTGCGCCAAGCGACCGGATCGTCGGCATGTAGTGCGAGATAGGGAGAGGGGTGGTCGGCCAGTGCGCTGCGCGTCGCTGCGTGTAGCGTCGCGGAGAGGGCAAACAGTGCGACCAGCAGAAGCAGCGGGAGGTTGCGGAGAAAAGCGTGGCATGGCTGTGGCATAGCGGGGTCAGCTCCTGCAAGTCGTGGGTGGGTAGCGGGTCGTGCTACTGTAGCGCAATCGGAGGGAGTTGACCAGTGATCGCTGGTAGTCGTCAAAAATCATGGGATTGAATCTAACGCGAGGACTCTATATGCTGGTTGGCAGTAAAATGACGATGACCGCCGCTGC
>SLIM01000093.1 GCA_007135625.1 Gammaproteobacteria bacterium | reverse complement strand
ATAAGCCGACTGATCACCGCAAAGAGGTTGTAGCGCTCCAGTACCAGGCGACGCGCTTCGATCAGTGCCGGGAGGCGCTGTTGGTAGGGGTCGTCGCGCAGGGTGGCGCGAATCGTTTCGCGGCTCTGCTCCAGGTCGAAGAGGTCGATCTCAATGAACGCCTCGCGGGGGAAGTAGTCATCGAGGTTGGGGCAGCCGCAGTAGAGTGGGAGGGCGTAGCCGAGCAGCGGGTCGGCCAGTTTTTCCGTCCAGTGGTGGCGGCAGATGTGGTTTTCGATAGCGAGGTGGTAGCGGTAGGGGTCGATGGCGGCGGCTTTGTCGTCGAGCGGGCGGATGCCGTGGCCGTAGTGGTCGAGTTCGGGGATCGCCTGGGCGAGCTGCTGGGTAAAGCGGTAGCGCCGGTTATGGAGGGTGTGGCGTTGGCGCTTGCTGGAGCAGACGGTGGCGAGGGGGCGCGGTTTGGGGGGCGGCGGCTGCTGGCGCAGTTGGTCGTAGCTGCGGTGGTGCTGCTTGCCGATGGCGTAGAACCAGCGCAGTGCCGGCTGGCTGAAGTGGGCGTTGGGGTGGTCGATCTGCTGCGGCTCCTGGCTGGTGAGAATATGGCCGAACTGGGCGAGAAAGGAGCGGCTGTAGTGTTTGATGCTGCTCGGTTCGGCGGTAATCAGCAGGGTCTGTTGACGCGGACAAGCGAGGGTTTCACAGCGGGTGGAGAAGCGTTCACCCGGGCGGGCGGGGAGGTCGTCGTAGACCACTAGCCAGTCGTAGTGACGCGCCTCGGGGTCGAAGAGGAAGCGGCACCTCCCCCACGCGGGGGCGGCATCGGGGAGTTGCCGCCGCCAAGGGGTGGGTTCAGCGTGGGCCGCCCCTTTGGCGATAAACTTGACGGTAAGGGGGGCGGACACAAAGGGCTACGGGCTGGGGTTGGGGTAGAGGGTGTGAATCGTTTCGATCTCCTCAAGCATCTCATCGCTCAAGGTCACCTCGGCACTGGAGATATTTTCGGTGAGCTGCTGCAGGGTGGTGGCACCGACCAAGTTGCTGGCGAGGAAGGGGCGGCTGTTGATGTAGGCGAGGGCGAGTTGTGCCGGGGTGAGCTGGTGGTCGCGGGCCAGTTCGACGTAGCGTTTGGTGGCGGCGACCGCCTGCGGGTTGGAGTAGCGGGTGTAGTCGGGAAAGCGTTGCAGACGGCTGCCGGTTGGGGCCTCGCCGTTGAGGTATTTGCCGGTGAGAACCCCGAATCCTAGAGGCGAGTAGGCGAGCAGTCCGACCTGTTCGCGGTGAGAGACCTCGGCAAGGCCCACTTCGTAGCTGCGGTTGAGCAGGCTGTAGGGGTTCTGGATCGAGATGATGCGCGGCAGATCCATCGCTTCGGCGATTTGGAGAAACTTCATTGCTCCCCAGGCGGTTTCGTTGGAGAGTCCGATGTAGCGGATCTTGCCGGCGGTCACTTCACGTTGGAGTGCGGTGAGGGTCTCGACAATCGGGGTGAAGGGAGCCTCGTCGGGGGTGTAGCCGAGGCGACCGAAGAAGTTGGTGTTGCGCTCCGGCCAGTGGAGTTGGTAGAGGTCGAGGTAGTCGCTGCGCAGACGGCGCAGGCTCCCCTCTAGGGCGCTGCGAATCTGTTCGCCGATGTAGCGGGTCTGGCCGTTGCGGATGTGATCGATCCAACCGACACCGGGACCGGCGATTTTGCTGGCGAGGATCACTTGATCGCGGTTGCCGCGCTGCTCTAGCCAACTGCCGATAATCTCTTCCGTGCGTCCGTAGGTGGCGGCGCGGGGGGGGACGGCGTAGAGTTCGGCGGTGTCGATCAAGTTTACCCCGTGGGCAAGAGCGTAGTCGAGCTGTTCATGCCCCTCCGCTTCGCTGTTCTGTTCGCCCCAGGTCATGCTGCCGAGGCCGATGATGCTGGCGCGCAGGTCGGAGCTGCCGATGTTGCGGTATTCCATCTTAATCTTCCTCTTCGGTGGGGATAAAGGCGGCGGTGAGTTGCTGCTGAATCGCTGCCGGAACGGGTTGGTAGTGGCTGAACGCCCGGGTGTAACTGCCGCGTCCGCTAGCGACAAGGAAACCAAGCGCCCGGTATTCAAACATTAGGTAACCACTTCGAGACGCTTACATCGTACTCGAAGGATCACCGAATGGCGTACTAATACCCCTAGGAACGGTTCAACAGCGAGGTTTCGCTATGATGGTTGTTTTGGCTATTGATGAGCCGTTCCCTAGATTTAGAATATCTCAACCATCTATAGACCGCCGGGAGGATTACCGCAATCAACCGCTTCGGAAATCAATCGCACTGAGCTACCAGACTGTGCGTGAAACTTTTCACCAGCCTTAATAGTGGGCGCGACCAAAATCAATGACTTTCCTCCAGGAACAGCAAGATCTAGCGTGAGAGTATTCGATGCAGCAACGACACCTCCGAAATCGGACTGTTGTACCACATAGTTACCAACAACGCAGTCAGCTTCATTCCACATTACCCTAAATTTTGCGGTCACAGTACGATCATCTACCATCGTGATCGTGCAGTCGTTACCAGAGGCCGAATCACAGCCACTCCAGCCACTAAAAGCAAAACTTCCCACACTAGATGGTGCTGTTAAAGTAATGCTAGTTTCACTAAAGATGTCGCTTCGACTGTAATTCGTAGTTCCCGCATAAATGGGATCAGTTTGGCTAGTGATCGCCACCCTTGACTCACCTATCGATCTCACATTCAAAGTGTAGGTCGGTACATTACCGAAAATACGATAGTCGTAGGATGCAGTGCTGTGTGCCTCT
>SLIM01000191.1 GCA_007135625.1 Gammaproteobacteria bacterium | reverse complement strand
TTAGGTTTACCTTGTTCCCAAGTTCTGCTTGGGAACGCTTACCCGGCAAGCTCTGCTTGCCGTGGGTTCGGTTTACCTTGTTCCCAAGTTCTGCTTGGGAACGCTTACCCGGCAAGCTCTGCTTGCCGTGGGCTCGGTTGCCCTGGCCGAACGACCGATCAGGAGTCCAAAAGAGGGCTTACAACCCCACAGATCAAATATAAACCACGCAGGCTCTGCGCCACTCTCACTCTCTACGCCACCCTCACTCACCAAGCAGAACTTGGTAACAAGGGAAAAATACCCGCAAGAAGATCGTTATCTTCGCCACCGACCTCGGCGCGGTCGCTTCAGCGATACTGCGCAATAATCCGCTCCAGTTGACCGGGCGGGATCGGTTTGGGGAGGAGATCATTAACACCAGCCTCGATACAGCGTTCTCGCGTCTCTGGGGTCACATCGGCGGTGACCACAACAATCGGGATGTTGGAAATTTGGGAATCGGGGTGGTTGCGGATATGGCGGGTGGTGGCTTGGCCATCCATCAGCGGCATTCGCAGGTCGAGCAGGAGGAGTTGGTAGGGGCGTTCCGTTAGCCGGTTAAGGGCCGCCTCTCCGCTGTCGGCCTCCTCGACCCGCTGTCCCAGATGCTCCAGATATCCACGCAGCACCGCTCGGTTTAGCGCGACATCATCCACCACCAAAATATCCAGGATGGGTAACGTTTTCGAGGGAGATGCGGGAGTGGTCGGCGATGTTGCCGGTTGCGCAATCGGCTCGGGCGGCGGCTGGCCGTGGGGGAGCCAGATTTCAAAGAAGAAGGTGCTGCCCTCGCCCAAGCGACTTTCGACCCGAATCTCTCCCCCCATCAACCCCACTAGACGCTGCGAGATAGCCAGCCCGAGGCCGCTGCCGCCGAAGCGTCGAGCGATGCTTTGGTCTAACTGGCTGAACTCCTGAAACAGCATTCCCATCGCCTCGGGGGCGATACCGATACCGCTATCACAAACACGAAACTCCAGCAGGTCTCGCTCCTCGCTGTGGGCGAGCCGCCGGGTGGTGAGTCGAACCTCGCCCTGTTCGGTAAACTTTACCGCGTTACCGAGCAGATTGAGCAGCACCTGACGCAGGCGGTTGGGGTCGCCCTGGTAGGCTGCGGTGGCGCTTAGTTGCTGCTCGTGGAAGAGAGCTACCCCCTTGGCAGTGGCGACACTGGTGAGCATGGAGCAGACCCCGCTGGTTAGCGTTTGCAGGGTGAAATCACGCTGCTCCAGCTCGATCCGCCCCGCTTCGACGCGGGTGAGGTCGAGGATGTCGTTCACCAGCGAGAGCAGCAGCTCGCCCGCCTGTTCGATGTCGTGGAGTCGCTGCTGCTGCACGGGAGTGAGCGACTCGTTGACCAGCAGGCGGACGCTGCCGATGATGGCATTCAGCGGGGTGCGGATTTCGTGGCTCATGGTGGCGAGAAACTGCCCCTTGGCGTGGGTGGCGCGTTCGGCGCTCTCTTTCGCTTCGGCGAGGGCGAGTTGGGTATTTTTTAGGGGCGTGATGTCCACCACGGCGAGCAGGCGTGCCGGTCGTCCCAGGTAGTGCAAGGGGATGCTGGAGAGCAGTACCCAGCGGCAGTTGTGGTCTGGGTGCAGGGCGATCTGCTGCTCGCGAATCGGGCGTTCGGCGCTATTCGGGGGGAGTGCGGCGAGCAGTTCGGCCCAGGCACCGGTCGGTTGCCACTGGTTGGCGAAGTAGTCGCGGGCGGCGCTATTGGTCAGGCGCGGGGTGTTGGCCCCTTGCTCCAGTAGCAGCAGCGGGATCGGCGTGGCGGTGAAGACGTTGCGCAGGTTCGCCTCGCTCTCCTGCTGACGGCGCAGCAGGTGGCGCACTCCCAACCAGGCGAACAGCAGCAGCAGGCTGGCGATGAGACTGCTGCCGAAGAGTTGCCAGCGCAGGCCGCGCAGCAGGTCTTGCAGAAAGTGGGGGCTGGCGTAGAAGGTGGCGATGCCGATCTGGGCGAGGCTCTTTTCGTGTTGCAAAAAAACTTTGGTGCGCAGGCAGTCGTCGCACTGCAAATCGCCAAACCGCAGGTCGAGGCTGCCGAGGGGGGCATTCAGGCTGTCGTAGTCGACCTCCAGGGCGAGGCTGCGCAGGAAGGGGAGTCCGCTCTGCTGGTCGGTGAGGACGAGGATCTCATCCATTGCGGCGATAACCGCTTCTTGGGAGACGGATTCTTGGCTCAGTACTTTGGTGAGGTAGTGGCTCTGGGCCTGAGAGAGGGCGGCGGCGCGGCTCTGGGCATCGGCGCTCAGGCGCGGCTCCAGCAGCAGCAGCCAGGAGAAGAGCATCAGTTGCAGCAGCAGGACACCGAGAACGAAGAAGGTGATGGTGATGCCAGCGAGTGGGCCACCGCTGGTTGAGGGGTGGTCAGCGCTCATCGGGTGGCCGCCACGCGCAGGAAAAAGGGTTTGAATGCAATCGCTGCTTGCTCCGCTTGTTCGAGGTTGACCAACGGCAAGATGCGGTCGGTGATGCGAATACCCGCCACCGCGCCGCGCTCAACATCACCATCAAAGGGAGAGAAAGTGAGGGTAGAGTAGTCACTGAGAAGGCGGGGATAGAGTCCCCGCTGGGCGATGGGTGCGGCGACAAAGATCGCGGCGATGGGACGTTGCGAGTATTCACTAAGCTGTTCAAGGGTGACGATCTGAACCTCCAGGGGGTGCTGTTGTACGCTGGCGAGTGCTTGTAGCGCACGCTGGACTTGCGCTGCCGCCTCGTGCTGTCCATCGTGCAAAATGAGTACCTGAAGCTGTCCG
>SLIM01000345.1 GCA_007135625.1 Gammaproteobacteria bacterium | reverse complement strand
TGGCGGGTGACTGTCGATGTGACCCTTGAGAATGCCGAGGCTTCTGAACTAACCAGCAATGGTCTGGATCGCCCCCAGCGGTCACTGCGTGATTGGCAGGCTCAGGGCGTGCGGCCCCAAATAGCGGGGCTGGATGCAACACTGGCGGCTAATTTGTTAGCGTTCGAGGCGCAATGGGGGACATGGTATCAATTAACCTTCAATAATTTCTACGTGATCACGCGCTATAACCGCAGTCGCTTATATGCCATGGCGGTTTACGAATTAGCGCAAGCTATCCGCAGCGCCTATTCAGGCTAGCCGCTGGATGTGACTGTATCGTTATTACCCTTGACCCCAAGAGCCGTCACTGTCATGTTGTCTTGCCGTACTGTTATTTTCGGTCTTAGCCTGTCAATCGCGGTTGTTCTGTTAGCCGCCTGTACCAGTAGTCCAGAATCGGTCGAATCGACTGATGCGGCGGCTGATCCTGTGCCCTTTGCGGAACCGCCGAGTCGATTGGGTAATCCTATGGTCTACACGGTTTTCGGTGAGGAATACCGTGTGGTCAGCAGCAGTGAAGGGTATCGAGAGCATGGATTGGCTTCGTGGTATGGACGCCAATTCCACGGCAAACCCACGTCCAGTGGTTTACCCTACGATATGTACGCACAAACGGCTGCGCATAAAACCTTACCGATTCCGACCTTTGTGCGGGTAACCCGCTTGGATAATGGTCGCAGTATTATAGTCCGGGTGAATGACCGTGGACCGTTTGTCGCCGACCGGATTATTGACTTGTCCTATGCTGCCGCGCGTAAGCTGGGTATGACTGAGGAGGGTTTGACTCAGGTTGAGGTTAAGGCGTTGCCACCGTACCAGTATTTAGCTTGGCACGCTGATCCAGCAATCCAGAATGCACAGCCCTTGTCAGCGAGCGCCTCTGCAGCTGCGGCACCGGCGAGTTCGCCGCGTCGTGAGCAGTTTCTCCAAGTGGGCGCCTTCAGTCAACGTCAAGCCGCAGAGCACTTGCGCCAGCGCCTCAGCGCCCGCTTGGGATCGGGTGTTGAAATCGCTAACAGTGCTGATGCGCTCTATCGGGTGCGCATTGGGCCATTGCGGGGACCGGAAGATGTTGATCGGTTGCGATTGGCGTTAGTCGAGTTCGGCATTGACACGATTTATCTCACTCAAGATTGATAGGTAAGGATATTTTTGATGAAATCGGCACTGTACTTGCTGAGCCTAGTGGTTGCTTTACTCGTATCCAGCACGTCGGCAGCCGTGCCTGCCTTGGTTGAATTGCCGGTACGCGGCCATATACTGGTTGATTTTCACAGTGGTCGTGTCTTGACCGAGCGCAATAGTCAGCAGCGTCTAGAGCCAGCCAGTATTACCAAGCTGATGTCAGCGTATCTCTTTTATGATCGCCTGAATAGCGGACAACTGAGTCTGGATGATCAAGTGCCGGTGAGCCGCAATGCTTATGACACGATCGGTTCGCGTATGTTTATCGAGGTGGGTTCGCTGGTCAGCGTTGAAGAGTTGTTGCGCGGTATCGTGATTCAATCGGGTAACGACGCTACTGTCGCTTTGGCCGAATATATTGCCGGCAGTGAGGCGGCTTTCGCTCAGATGATGAATGCCAAAGCCGTTGAGTTAGGTATGCACGATTCGAATTTTGTCAACTCAACCGGTCTACCCGATCCGCAGCATTACACCACCGCCAGCGATATCGCTATTTTAGCCCGCGCCTTAATTCGCGAATTTCCTAGTTATTACCAACTCTATTCCGAGCGCAGCTTTACCTATAACGGTATTGAACAACATAACCGTAATCGTCTGCTGTGGCGTGATCCTTCGGTAGACGGCATGAAAACCGGGCATACCAGCAGTGCGGGTTATTGTCTAGTGTCCTCGGCGCAGCGCGATGGTATGCGGCTTATCGCCGTGGTTCTGGGTGCGGATCAGATCAGTGATCGTTTTGAAGCCAGTCAGCAGTTGCTAAACTATGGGTTTGGTCATTTTGAAACCTACCAACTTTATGCCGCTGAACAGTCTTTGACTGAGGTGCGCTTATGGGAAGGTGAGAAGGGGACGCTGCCTTTAGGTTTTATCGAGGATACGTTCGTTACCTTGCCTAAAGGCCGTTATGATGAGATGCAAGCCGCTTTGCTCATCAATGCACGTATTGAAGCTCCGGTACAGCGTGGTGAAGCCTTTGGTTCGGTGCTGATCAGACTGGATGACCAGGAAGTGGCCGACATTCCGTTAGTGGCTTTACAGGATATCGCCTTGGGCGGTTGGTTGGGGCGTTTTACGGATCGTCTCATGTTGATGATCACGGGTCTGTTTAACTGAATGTGCGGAGGATTGCCTTGATGACTACCCCGATAGCCTATTACAACGGCGAGTTTATGCCCTTGGATGCCGTTCATATTTCACCGCTCGACCGTGGTTTTTTATTCGCTGATGGCGTCTATGAGGTGGTGCCTGCCTACAACAGTCGCTTGTTCCGGCTGGAACCGCATGTGCAGCGCTTGCAACGCAGTTTACAGGCCATCCATCTAGCGGTAGAACACGATTGGGCGCACGTGATGACCGAACTGGTCAGTCGCAACGCTGGCGGGGAGCAGTACGTCTATTTGCAGGTGACTCGGGGCGCGCCAGCCGTGCGCGACCATGGTTTTCCCACTGAGCCGGTGTCACCTACTGTCTTTGCGATGGCCAAACCGCTGAAGCAACCGAGTGAAAAAGTCCTGAATGAGGGTTTGAGCGCCATCACCGTGCCGGATATCCGCTGGCAGTTCTG